>NZ_BCVG01000040.1 GCF_001591625.1 Metabacillus fastidiosus NBRC 101226 | reverse complement strand
GGATTTCCATGACGGGGCCTTTCAGCAGGATGTCCCAAAAGGGTTGCTTTTTACCCTTTTGGGACATCCTTAAGTTCTAGTCGTCCATTTGTTCTGCCTTTGCTTTAGACGTTATGATTTCAATATGCCTGTACAGATTGACAAATTCTCCTGGGAGCAAGCCGCCGTATTCACCGTCCAAATTCAATTGCATCTTATCTTTATTTGCTACTTTTACCCGGTTTGCTTTCGTATAAATAATTGTCTCATCATTTATATGTTCACCCCGTAAGGCTTGAGATGCTACACGAATAAATTCCGCAAGATTTGTTTTCTTTAAAATTAATAAATCAAACATTCCATCATTTAATTTTGAATCTGGCGCAAGTTTTTCAAAACCGCCGACTGAATTTGTTAAGGAAACGAGAAATAACATAATTTCTCCTTGAAACAGCTTTCCATCATATTCAATTTCCACCTCAGCCGGACGTATGGATGGAAGCATTTCCATTCCCTTTAAATAATAAGCGAGCTGACCCAGCATTGTCTTCAGCTTACTCGGCACCTCGTAAGTTAACTCTGTTAAACGTCCACCACCGGCTATATTTATAAAATATTGACCATTCACACGGCCGATATCTATCGCCTTCGGTACTCCGTTAATAACGGTATCAACCGCTCCCAATACATCATTTAAAGGTATTCCAATCGCACGGGCAAAATCATTTGTCGTTCCAACCGGTATAACAGCCAGCTTTGGACGGAACTCTAAATCCGCAAGTCCATTCACTACTTCATTTATCGTCCCATCGCCGCCAGCAGCAACGATTAAATCAAAGCCTCGTTCACCAGCAATTTTAGCAGCCTTTATTGCATCACCTTCACATGTCGTTGCATGACAAGATGTTTCATAGCCTGCTTGTTCAAATTTTTGTAAAACCTCTGGTAAAGATTTTTTAAAAACCTCTCTTCCAGACGTTGGATTATAAATAATTCTCGCTTTTTTCATTCCCCATCATCCTGCTATCTAGAATGTATTTAAAAACATTGTTAACAAGCTTAAATTATACTATTGTTCTGAAGAAACTGAAAGAAAATAAGTCATCGTTACTTAATTTATCCAAAACTAGAGAAATTAAACTAATGAGCACTTGAATTAATCAACCATTTAGCAAGGTTAATTACAGATATTCACTAATTACATAGAGAAAAATCAATCCGGACTTACTCTATATTTTAACAATATTAAAAAGACATGCCCACTAATAAGCCGGCATGTCCTCTTTATCTTTCATTATCTCTTCTTAAGTTCTTCCATTAATAATTTATTTACCATCTGCGGATTTGCTTGTCCTTTAGATGCTTTCATAATTTGTCCAACTAAGAAGCCGATTGCTTTTTGTTTACCGTTTTTAAAGTCATCAACTGATTGCGGGTTTGCATCAATTGCTTCTGTTACCATTGCAAGAAGTGCTCCCTCGTCAGAAATTTGGACAAGTCCTTTTTCCTTAACGATTGTCTCAGCGTCACCGCCGTTTTCAATCAGTTCTTTAAATACTTGTTTTGCGATTTTTGAAGAGATTGTTCCGTCTTCGATCAGCTTAATCATTCCTGCTAATCCTTCAGCTGTAAGCGCAACATCTGCAAGCTCTTTTCCTTCTGCATTTAAATAGGCTGAAACTTCACCCATGATCCAGTTTGAAGCTTGTTTCGCATCAGCGCCAGCTTTAATTGTTGCTTCAAAGAAATCAGATATTTCTTTCGTAATTGTAAGCACTTGTGCATCATATGCAGGTAATCCAAGCTCTTCCACATAACGTTTTCTTCTTGCATCAGGCAGCTCAGGAATAGAAGCACGGATGCGCTCTTTCCATTCATCATCAATATGAATATCAACAAGATCCGGTTCCGGGAAGTAGCGGTAATCATCTGATCCTTCTTTTACACGCATTAAAATAGTCGTTTTTGTTGCTTCATCATAACGGCGTGTTTCCTGATCAATTACTCCGCCTGCAAGTAATACTTCTTCTTGACGCTCTTGTTCATATTCAAGACCTTTTTGAACGAAAGCAAAAGAGTTTAAATTCTTTAATTCTGTTTTCGTACCAAATTCTTCTTGACCGACTGGACGAAGAGAAATATTCGCATCACAACGAAGAGATCCTTCTTCCATTTTACAGTCAGACACACCTGTATATTGAATAATTGATTTTAATTTTTCAAGGTATGCATATGCTTCTTCCGGTGTACGGATATCTGGCTCAGAAACGATCTCAACGAGCGGAGTACCTTGACGGTTATAATCACATAGAGAGTAGCCGTAATTTGTATGAGTTAATTTACCAGCATCTTCTTCCATATGGATACGAGTAATACCGATACGCTTCGTTTCACCGTTCACTTCAATATCAATCCAGCCATTCTCACCGATTGGCTTATCAAATTGTGAAATTTGATATGCTTTCGGATTATCCGGATAAAAATAGTTCTTACGGTCAAACTTTGTAACAGGTGCAATTTCACAGTTTAATGCCATTGCAGCTTTCATTGCAAAGTTTACTGCTTCTTTATTAACAACCGGTAAAACACCAGGATATCCCAGCTCTACTACAGTCGTATTCGCATTCGGCGCTGATCCAAATTGGTTCGGTGCGCTCGAAAAGATTTTTGAATTTGTTTTTAATTCTACGTGGACTTCAAGTCCAATTACCGTTTCAAATTTCATTTTTTCTCACCCCTTACAATTCAGGTTTCGCTTTATGATGTTCAGTTGCTTGCTCATAAGCATGTGCAACTCGGTAAACAGTGCTTTCATCAAAATGTTTACCAATAATTTGTAAACCTAATGGCAGACCATTTGCAAATCCACATGGAATTGAAATAGCTGGAACTCCTGCTAAGTTTACTGGAATTGTTAAAATATCATTTGCATACATTGTTAATGGATCACTGATGTTTTCACCAATTTTAAATGCTGGTGTTGGTGCTGTCGGCCCAATAATAACATCGTATTTTTCTAAAACATCATCAAAATCTTTTTTAATTAATGTACGAACTTTTTGAGCTTTTTTATAATAAGCATCATAGTAACCAGAGCTAAGTGCAAATGTTCCAAGCATAATACGGCGTTTTACCTCATCACCGAAGCCTTCCGCACGAGTTTGTTTATACAGCTCAATTAAATTTTCTGCATTGTCAGTTCTGTAACCGTAACGGATACCATCGAATCTTGAAAGGTTCGCAGATGCTTCTGAAGAAGAAAGTAAATAGTAAGTAGCAAGTGCATATTTAGAGTGAGGAAGTGACACTTCTTCCCATGTTGCCCCAAGTCCTTCTAATACTTTCAGTGCATCTAGTACAGATTGCTTCGCTTCTTCGCCAACGCCTTCTCCTAAATATTCTTTCGGAACAGCGATTTTTAAACCTTTAACATCACCTGTTAATGCAGAAAGGAAATCAGGTACATCTACATTTGCTGATGTGGAATCCATTTCATCAAGACCTGAAATTGCTTGAAGAATATAAGCATTGTCCTCAACATGTCTTGTGATTGGTCCGATATGGTCAAATGACGATGCAAATGCAACAAGACCGAAACGCGATACGCGTCCGTATGTCGGTTTTAAGCCGACAACCCCACAGTAAGATGCAGGCTGACGGATTGAGCCACCTGTGTCGGAACCTAATGAAAATGGTACTTCTCCCGCTGCAACAGCTGCTGCTGAACCACCGCTTGATCCGCCTGGTACACGGTCAAGATCCCATGGATTTTTTACTGTTTTGAATGCAGAGTTTTCACTTGAAGAACCCATCGCAAATTCATCCATATTTAATTTTCCGATTGTAACAGCTTCTGCCTCTTTAAGATGCTGCATAACTGTCGCATCGTAAATCGGATCAAAGTTTTCTAACATTTTACTCGCACAAGTTGTACGAAGATCTTTCGTTACAATATTATCTTTTATCCCGATTGGCATTCCAAAAAGAAGACCAAATTCATTTCGATTATCTAATGCCTCGTCCAATTCTTTAGCATAAGCACGTGCATTTTCCTCATTTAATGTTAGAAATGCCCCGACTTTATCATCTACTGCTTGAATTCTTTTGTATGATTCATCAACTAAATCTGTAACAGAAATTTCTTTTTTATGTAATAAAGATTTTAATTCTGATAATTTATGATCAAATAATGACAAACTTTTTCCCTCCCTTATTCAATAATCGACGGCACACGAATATAGCCATCCTCATGGTCTGGTGCGTTTTTAACAACCTCTTCAACTGGCAGTCCTTCTTTAGCCACGTCTTCTCTTAATACATTTTTCATATTAAGAACATGTGAAGTCGGCTCAACATTTTCTGTATCTAGTTCATTTAACTCTTCAGCAAATGCGATAATAGCATCTAACTGTTCAGTAAATTTCTTTGTTTCTTCATCAGTAATTGCTAATCTTGCTAAATTTGCTACGTGTTTTACTTGCTCCTCTGAAATACGAGACATTCTTTTCCACCTCCATAATTCGTACACTCACAATACTCTGATAATATCAAAATTTGTAGTAATAAAGCAACAATTCCACAGATTTCAAAAAGGATTTCAAAATAAAAAAATTTCAGCAGAGGCTTCCCTGGCCTCCGCTGATACAATTAGCCTGAAACTCTTTCAGAACAGGATACATTACTTTCACATTTCTACAAGTGAATCTATTGAAATTTCTTAAGATTTTTCCAAAATTGATTTAACTTTGTCAAATTCATTTTGAACTTCCTCTGAAGGCTCTTTTCCTAATAAACTTACAACAATAATTGCAATCCATGCAAATACAAATCCTGGTGCCAATTCATACATTTCGAAAATACCGCCCTCAAGGTTTGACCAGACAATAACAGTAATTGTTCCAACAATCATTCCTGCTAAAGCACCATTTCTTGTCATACGTTTCCAAAACAAACTTAAGATTACGAGCGGACCAAAGGCAGCTCCGAAACCGGCCCAAGCATAGCTTACTAGTTCAAGAACTTTACTATCCCTATCGTAGCCTAGGAAAATAGCAATGATCGCAATAGTGAGACATGCAATTCTGCCAACTATCATTTCTTCCTTTTGACTGGCCTTTCTTCTGAAAAGCTGTTTATAAAAGTCTTGTGCTAATGCACTTGAAGCAACAATTAATTGAGAATCCACCGTACTCATAATTGCTGCAAGAATGGCTGCGAGTAAGAATCCTGATACCCAGGGGTTAAACAGCACCTGTGAAAGCATAATAAAAACTGTTTCAGAATTTTCAAGAGGGGCATCAGCAAAATAAGCAATTCCTGTAAAGCCGATAAAAATAGCACCAAATAAGGAAATAATCATCCACGTTATCCCAATGAATCGTGCTTTTGGAATTTCTTTGGTCGATTTAATCCCCATAAAACGAACAATAATATGCGGCTGACCAAAATATCCAAGGCCCCAAGCAAGCAGCGAAACGATTCCTATAAATGTTGCACCTGTTGTTATATCTAAATAAGATGGATCAATATTTCCGATTTTTTGAATTGTTGCTCCCCAACCGCCAAGTTCATATATAACAGCGATTGGTATAATAATTAAAGCTAAAAGCATTAAAATCCCTTGAACAAAGTCGGTCCAGCTTGCAGCTAAGAATCCACCAAAAAGAGTGTATGAAAGGATAACTGCACAGCCAACCCATAACGCTAATCTATAGTCCATAGAAAAAGCATTTTCTAAAAGAATTGCACCGCCTACAAGACTCGAAGAAGTATAAAATGTAAAAAACACAAGAACAACAAGGGCAGAAACGACACGTAAAATATTCGAATTATCACGGAAACGATTTTCAAAATAATCCGGTACAGTAATGGAGTCCTTTGCTACTTCTGTATAGACTCTAAGCGGTTTAGCTACAAACTGCCAATTCAAATATGCACCAATCGATAAACCAATCGCGATCCACATACCGCCCATTCCGCTAAGATACATAGCACCTGGCAGACCAAGCATTAGCCATCCGCTCATATCAGATGCTCCGGCGCTTAAAGCCGCAACTCCTGCACCTAAACGTCTTCCACCTAATACATAATCATTTAGATTACTCGTCATTTTAGTTGCAATTACACCTATTATCAGCATCCCTATCAAATAAATTATAATTGCTGTTAACTGTGCTATATTAATATCCATTTTTATTTATCCACTCCTTTTTTCGATATAGTAGGTAACAATTGATAATAAGATTAGCGATGGCATTGGTATCAAGAGCCAGCACCAAGTTGCAGCAGTTAAACTGAAATCCATATGATCACCCCCTAACATCACCTTTACAAAATCCTTATGCAAGGACATACGATTTCATGATGAAGCAAATGATTTTCCGGCACTCTCCGTACCTTGCCAGCAGCGTGTCCCATCATAACAAAGTCTATAAAATTAAACATTCAGATAAATATATTGGATTTGTATATTCATTCACTTAATCGATAGATACATAACCAAAAATAGTAAAATTTACATACAAATTCATAAAATTAAGTTCGAAAATTTTATATAAAAAAAGATGCCCCTATTAAATTTGAGCATCTTTTTAACAACTTAAAACATTTCAGATATTGTCTTTGCTTGCATATGAAGAAGCAAATAATCAGGTCCTCCTGCTTTTGAATCTGTTCCAGACATATTAAAGCCGCCAAATGGATGATAACCGACGATGGCACCTGTACAGCCACGGTTAAAATATAAATTTCCAACATGGAAATCATCTTGAGCACATTCAATATGTTTTCTATTATTAGATAGAACTGCACCTGTTAAACCATAATCTGTATTATTCGCTATTTGAATAGCATGATCAAAGCTTTTTGCTTTACAAAACGCAACAACCGGGCCAAAAATCTCTTCTTTCATAAGACGCGCATTTTCATCAACATCTGCAAAAATAGTAGGCTCGATAAAATAACCTTCCATATCGTCCCCCTTGCCGCCAGCGACAAGTTTTCCTTCTTTTTTCCCTATCTCTATATAACTCGTAATCTTATCGTATGCAGCCTGATCGATGACTGGTCCCATAAAGTACGATTGATCAGCCGTATTACCGACTGTTAAATTTTTCGTTATTTCTATTACTCTTGCTAACACTTCATCATATACATCTTCTAATACAACTGCACGTGAACATGCAGAGCATTTTTGTCCAGAAAATCCGAATGCCGAAGAAACGATCGATCTTGCAGCTAGTTCTAAATCACAATCTGAATCAACAATGATCGTATCTTTTCCACCCATTTCCGCAATAACACGCTTTAGCCATATTTGACCGTCATGAACTTTTGCTGCACGTTCGTATATTCGGACACCTACATCACGAGAACCGGTAAAACTGATAAATCTCGTTCTTGGATGATCAACTAGATAATCTCCAATTTCACTGCCGCTCCCAGGAATATAATTAACAACACCCGCAGGAAGACCCGCTTCTTCTAAAACTTCTATAAATTTTGCTGCAACGACTGGTGTCGTACTAGCCGGCTTTAATAGAACCGTGTTCCCGCTCACAACAGCTGCTGCTGTCATACCAGCCATAATAGCGAAAGGAAAATTCCACGGAGAAATAATAACACCGACACCTAGCGGAATATAACGAAAACGATTATGCTCAATCGGCCGGCTTTCAACCTTCACTCCATCTTTTACAGCTAACATTTGCCGGCCGTAGTATTCCATAAAATCAATTGCCTCGGCTGTATCAGCATCAGCCTCATTCCACGGTTTTCCTGCCTCTTTTACGAGCAATGCTGAAAACTCATGTTTTCTTCGCCGGACAATCGCCGCAGAACGGAATAAAATATCAGAACGCATCTCCGGATCTGTCTTACGCCATGTTTGAAATGTTTCATCCGCGCTTTTCATTGCCTTCTCTGCAAGTTCCACTGTTGCTTTCGATACTGTTCCAATTATTTCGTCATGATTTGCCGGGTTTACAGAGACAATCTTATCCTTTGTAGAAATACGCTCACCATTAATAACTAAATCGTAATCATTACCTAAATAAGATTGAACATATCGTAAGCTTTCTGTAAATAATCTTCTATTCTCTTCTTCAGAAAAATTAGTAAACGGCTCATGCTTATATTGAATAACCATCCGCGTTCGCCTCCCTTAATCTTTCAAAAATGAAAACTAGCATCTCTCTGTTCCCTCTTTATGTATACGAAAAAAAGGCATATGATATGCCCTTCTTTCCGTTAATTATAAATATGAACAGTTGGTTTTTCATCATCTGGACTAAGAAGAATAAGTGCTTCCTGACCATTTGAAGAAGAAATATTAACTTCTAACTCTATATATTTCGGGAAGTAATTAGTTACCTTATCTTTAATAAATTGTGTAAAAGCAATGACTTCTGCTTTTCCGTAAAACTGCATTGGAATTTCAATTTTCAATGTTTGTAATTCATCATTTTTATAAAATGCTTTTCCGATTACACCAGTATAATTCGGAAAAAACTCATCAATATCTGCTTTAAAACGATTGAATGTCGTTGCATCATCACGATTAGTTTTCGTTGCTGCCTCAGATGGGAAGAAAACATGTTGTTCATTAATACTTTCCCATTTCCCAATGCTGTCACCTTTTACAACTGTTTTAGAAATGAAGTTTCCAGGAACGATCGATGACTCTCCTTCCTGCTGATAAAGTGCAATAACGATTGGCACCTTTTCTAATCCTTTCATTGATCTTACACGTGATAAAACTTCGCTGGCAATTTCTTTTCCCTTTTCCTCTATTTCTTTTTTTGTGATGTTATATTCTCTCGGATAACCATGTTCTTCATTATAATAATGAACAGAATTTAATGCGAGACCGATAACAACTCCGCCAAGCTCAACTGTGTTGTCACCTTTTCGAACGAGATAATTATGTTCTAGCATATGTGCAAGATAAATTGGGCTTTTCTCATTATTTTCCTTAGCTGTACCCCCTGTAGCAGCAGGAGGATTTAACCCTAGGTTTTTAACTGGTTTTTTATCCTTTTTATCTTTTGCAGCTTTTTGAGCCTCTTCGAATTCCTCAGGAGTAAGCTTTCTTTTTAACCAGGCTTTTACCGTATCTTCCTCTAAATATTGGCCCTCCTGGTATAAGTAATCATCTGAAATCGGAAAAGTTTCTTGAGCAACTCTCATTAAACCTGTTTCAAATTCATCAATATCGAGTCTAGTATTTAATCTCTCCGTTATTAGCCCTCTTGCTTTGCCAGGCTTAAACGGCAAAATCATTTTATAGTAAGAATCAGAAATACTATCTTTCGGTATAATCGCTTTCTCTTCTGAATTATTAGTTGTCTCTTGAACAATTTCCTGTTGACCGCCGCCGCCAAAATTCGGTGCACAAGCTGTTAATGAGAAACAGCTTATAAACAATATAATGAAAAATTTTTTCAAATTAGGTCACACCTTTATTTATTTAATTCATTAACTAATCTTTCCTCGTCCCATACTTCAATGTTTAATTGCTCTGCTTTCGCCAGCTTGCTGCCAGCCGCTTCCCCTGCAATAACTAAATCTGTGCTTTTACTGACACTTCCAGTTACCTTCCCGCCGAGTGACTCTATTTTTTCCTTTGCTTCATTTCTTGGAAGCTGTTCTAGTTTACCTGTTAAAACAATTGTTTTCCCAGCAAAATAAGAATCACTTTCTTCCGCTTGTAGAAGTTTTGGTCCATTATAGTTCATATTAACGCCTAGCTCTTCTAATTCAGTAACTAATTTTATTACATCTGGATTATCAAAATATGTAACGATCGCATCAGCCATCTTATCACCGAATTCATTTACAGCGGTAATTTCATCTTTTGTGACCGTTTTTATTCTATCCATCGTTTCAAACTGCTGTGCTAACGTTCTTGCCGCTTTTGCACCAACATGACGAATACCTAATCCAAATAATAATCGTTCAAGTGAATTGCTTTTTGAATTTTCAATTGACTTTAAAAGATTATCAGTCGATCTTTCTCCCATTCGCTCAAGCTGTAATAGTTCATCCCTTTTTAAACGGTATAAGTCTGCAGCATTTTTTATTAGTCCTTCTTGGAAGAGCTGATTAATAACCCTCTCACCTAAACCGTCAATATTCATTGCGTTTCTTGAAACGAAATGAATTAATCCTTCCACAATTTGTGCGGGACATTCCGGATTAATGCAGCGAAGGGCAACTTCTCCTTCAAGGCGAACTAGTTCGCTTTCACAAGCAGGGCAATGTGTAGGCATAAGGAACTCGGCCTCTTCACCTGTTCGTCTCTCTACTAATACGTTAACAACTTCCGGGATAATATCACCAGCTTTTTTAATAACAACATAATCACCGAGCTTAATGTCCTTCTCACGAATTAAGTCTTCATTATGAAGAGATGCACGCTGAACAGTCGTTCCTGCCACACGGACCGGTTCTAAAATTGCTGTAGGTGTAATAACTCCTGTCCGTCCAACACTTAGCTCAATCGCAAGTAATTTTGTGACAACTTCCTCTGCAGGCAGCTTATATGCAACTGCCCATCTAGGACTTTTCGCTGTAAACCCAAGCTCATCCTGCTGGTCTAAGGAATTTACCTTAATCACGATTCCATCAATATCATACTCAAATGATGCACGTCTCTCCTGCAGCTTTTGGATAAGTTCAATTACTTCCTCTATATTACGGCATGTTCTGCGCTCTTTATTTGTTTTAAATCCTAATTCTTCAAGCAAGTCTAAGCTTTCACTCTGTGTTGCTACTCCTGTTTCACCAATGTCTGCAATACTATAGACGAAAATAGAAAGATTTCGTTTCGCTACAATTTTCGGATCAAGCTGTCTGAGAGAACCAGCAGCAGCATTTCTAGGATTGGCGAATAGCGGTTCCTCGTTTTGAAGCCTTAGCTCGTTCAGCTTTTCAAATGATTTTTTCGGCATGAATGCTTCCCCGCGGACTTCAAATGAGATATCCCGCTTTAAACGAAGCGGAATAGAATGGATTGTTTTTAAATTTTCTGTTATATCCTCTCCAGTTGTGCCATCTCCTCTTGTTGACCCTTGAACGAATACACCATTTTCATAACGGAGTGAAACTGCAAGCCCATCAATTTTAAGTTCCACGACATATTCTATATTATCGCCGACACCTTGTCTCACACGGCGGTCGAAATCTCTTAAATCCTGATCATTAAAAGCATTTCCTAAACTTAACATTGGAGTAGTGTGTTCTACCTTTTTAAAACCTTCTAAAATAGTGCCCCCGACACGCTGTGTAGGCGAATCAGGGAATTTAAGTTCCGGATGCTCCTGTTCTAAAGCAATAAGCTCTCTCATCAATCGGTCGTATTCTGCATCGGGAACACTTGGATTGTCCAGTACATGATATTCATAATTATACGTATTAATAAGATCACGCAGCTCTTTAGCGCGTTGTTCTAATATGTTCATATTTAAAGTCCAACCCTTTCTTTAATTTAAGCTTTTGTAATCGGTGCAAATTTCGCAAGAAGGCGTTTAATGCCAACAGGACTTGGAAATGCAATATCAAGTTCTGTATTTTCCCCGCTGCCTTTCACACTGACAACAGTTCCTGTTCCCCATTTCTTATGTCCAGCCTTATCACCGACAGCCCAACCAATTTCTTCTCCGCCGGTTCTCGTCGTCATTGGTCTCAATGTAGACGGACGTTTTTCAGGACGGCGTGCTGCAAACGGATTATTAGTCTGTTGTTTTTTCTCATTTATATTTTCTATTAATTCAGCAGGAATTTCAGAAATAAATCGTGATTCCGGATTCATATTCGTTCGTCCGAAAAGTGTACGCATTTGAGCATTTGTTATGAAAAGCTCTTCTTCCGCACGTGTCACTCCAACATAGGCAAGTCTTCTCTCTTCTTCCATTTCCTCTTCTTCCATAAGAGACCGGCTGTGCGGGAATACTCCTTCTTCAAGCCCGATTAAAAAGACGACAGGGAATTCCAACCCTTTTGCAGAGTGTAATGTCATTAAAACGACTGTATCATTTTTATCAGTTTCATCTTCCTCTAACTTATCGATATCCGCAACAAGTGCTAGATCAGTTAAAAACGCAACAAGGCTTTTATCTTCATTTTGTTTCTCAAAGTTTTGAGTAACAGATAAAAATTCATCAATATTTTCTAAGCGGCTCTGTGCCTCAAGCGTTTTTTCCTGCTTAAGCATTTCACGATAGCCTGTTTTTTCAATAATTTCTTCTGCAAGCTCCGTAACAGATAAATAATCTTGCATATTCGCTAAATTAGAAATTAAATTACGAAACTCGATTAATGCATTCACGACCCTGCCGCTAAGTCCCATCTGTTCAATCTCGTGTAATGCACGGAACATAGAAATATCTTGTGCCGCAGCATATGCAGCAATTTTATCGACAGATGCAGCACCTACACCACGCTTTGGTACATTAATAATTCTGGCTAAGCTAATATCATCATCAATATTTGCCACAAGTCTTAAATAAGCAAGTAAATCTTTAATTTCCTTTCTGTCATAGAACTTAATACCGCCGACAATCGTATAGTTAAGATTTGACTTTATAAGTGTTTCCTCCATTACACGCGACTGTGCATTCGTCCGGTAAAGGATTGCAATATCTGATAATTTACGCTTACCTGAATTAGTAAGTTCTCTTATTTTTCCTGCAACAAATTGGCTTTCTTCCGCTTCGCTTCCTGCTCTGTAATAAGTAATTTTTGAACCTGGATCATTTTCTGTCCATAAATTTTTCGGCTTCCGCTTCGCATTATTTTTAATAACCTCATTAGCTGCTTGCAAAATAAGCTTTGTTGAACGGTAATTCTGCTCAAGCAATATAACACTCGCATCCGGATAATCTTTTTCAAACGAAAGAATATTGGCAATATCTGCTCCGCGCCAGCGGTATATCGATTGATCTGAATCTCCAACAACACATAGGTTTTTAAAACGCTCTGCCAGCAGTTTTACAAGCATATATTGAGCCCTATTCGTGTCCTGATACTCATCCACGTGTATAAACTGAAATTTACGCTGATAAAATTCAAGCACTTCCGGTACTCGCTGAAACAGCTGAATTGTTGTCATAATGAGATCGTCGAAATCGAGACTTTGGTTTTTTCTTAGCTTTTTTTGATACTCTGTATATACTTCGCTGACCATCTGATCATAGAATCCGCCTGCTGTTTGTTCATATTGCTCAGGTGTAATAAGCTCATTTTTCGCACCGCTGATAGAGCCCAGCAAACTTCTCGGATCGAATTTTTTCGGGTCCATATTTTTTTCTTTTAAAATTGTTTTAATAACAGAAAGCTGGTCTGTCGTATCAAGAATAGAGAAATTACGATTAATTCCCATACGTTCAATATCACGACGTAAAATTCTTACACACATAGAATGGAATGTAGAAATCCAAATATCATCGGCTCCGGGTCCTAATATTTTCTCAATTCTTTCTTTCATTTCCCGACTCGCTTTATTTGTGAAAGTGATCGCTAAAATATTCCACGGTGCCACACCTTTTTCGACCATTAAATAAGCAATTCGATGTGTTAACACCCTTGTCTTACCACTTCCCGCACCTGCCATAATTAAAAGCGGGCCATCTGTTGTTTTAACTGCTTTTTGCTGCATTTCATTCAAACCTGTTAATAATTGATTCGATAAAAATTGCAAATCGCCACCACCTTTTATTCAAACATATGTTCTATTTTAACTGCAAAGCAGTGAATATGCCAGCATATTTCTTACCTTTTCACTGCCTCAATTGTCGCTAGTGCTGCTTGTATATCCTCATATACAATATTTCCTACGATAATTGTATCCGCATATGCTCCAACTTCTTCTGCCTGTTTAGCAGACTTTATTCCACCGCCATAAAAAAGCTTGGTTTCTTCCAATACTTCTTTTACAGCTTGTACAACTTCTATATCTCCATATTCTCCGCTGTACTCTAAATAGAAGACTGGCAAGTGATAAATTTTCTCTGCCACTCTCGCATATGCTTTCACATCTTCTATCGAAAGATCTGTATTTGCATCTGTCAGCTTAGCCGCTTTACAATCCTCATTTAAAATACAATATCCTTCTACGATAATTTCATCCCAATTCATAATTTCACCGTATTCTTTTACAGCTTCATGATGCAGGTCAATGAGCCATTTTGTCTTTCTGCTGTTTAATACAGTTGGAATAAAATACAGGTCAAACCCTGGAAAAAGTGTATCTAATGTAGAAACTTCCAATACACATGGAATAAGATAACGTCTTACTCTTGCCATCAAATTAAGAACATCATCTGCTGTGATATTATCACTTCCGCCTATAATAATGGCATCTGTGTTTGACTCACATAATAATTCTAAATTCTCGTCACTAATTTCTTTATTTGGATCAAGCTTAAACACATGCTTCCATTCAGTTACATCATACATGAGAATCCCCTCCACTTAACACCTTCATAAAAATACGAAAACATCCATTCTCGATTATATCAAATAACTGTGAAGGGAAAAATGGACAGGCCTTTAAATACCTTTAGAAAATCTTAGTGAAACTAATAATGAACTGAACCGTATGATTAATTAAAGAAAAGTTTCTTGCTTAATTGAAGGAGTGTGAAATCTTGTTAAAAACAATTCCAAAATGCCATAAATGCGGAAAAGAAATAGATAAAAATGAAGAAATTTATGTGAAACTGCGATATCCGAAATGGGGAGGCATGACTGAAATTAAAGCATATCTACAAAATGAAGGGAAGTTTTTCTGTGAGAAATGCATAGAAGATAAAGTCTAGTTAAGCAATAATTTGCATTCTTTTCCCATAATAAAAAGTACCGTAAAAACGGTACTTTTTATTTACTATCCTTTTCCGAATAGACACGTTCTAATGCCATTTCATATGCATCGTTACCATAATTCAAACAGCGTTTCACACGTGAAATTGTCGCTGTGCTTGCTCCTGTTTCTGTTTCAATTTTATGATAAGTTAAGCCTTCCTTTAACATTCTCGCTACTTCAAGACGCTGTGCTAAAGATTGTATTTCATTTACTGTGCATAAATCATCAAAAAACTTATAACATTCTTCCAAATCTTTTAATGATAATATAGATAAAAATAGTTGATCGAGTTCTTTGCCTCTTAGCTTATCAATTTGCATCATAAACACTCCTTCTTTAGCCAATTACAATTGGGTAGAAACATTCTCTTTTAAATTAGGAACAATATTAATCCATGTTCTTCCTGGTACTAATTTTACTTGCTCTCCATTTTGTACAGGAATAATCCTTCCATCTTCATTTACCCATTCTATTTCCTTTATCTTTCCTTTTTGAAGAAGATAAGCTTTGCCGCCTGATGTTAAATCAATTCCTCTTCTGCCATCATTATCGATATAATAATGCTTCATCTCAGCGATAAGAATATTATCAATAAATACTGTCTCGTCACTCTCTAAATCAGCTGTTATCTTATTATTACTTGAACGAGTATATCTCTCTTCATTTTCATCATACCCATATACTGCTTGTGAGAATTGCTGTTTTCCATATTTAACAAGCACTTTTTCAGCTGTTTCACCTTGAATATTATCTAATTCTTGTGAGGATAGAAAAACAAGAGGTTTTACATCATCTTCCAAATTATATTTTTTCTCGTTTGCACCTTTTACAATATTCTCATACGAAATATAAGAGTTATGAGGTGCTTTTCTCTCCTTTGATCTCCAGAAAAGAGTACCATCATAAAACAATCCATTTAAATAATCAATTCCGCCAGCTTCTAACTGTTCTTTTGCTGAAGGGCTCCATCCATGACTAATATAAATCGCATCATACCCTTTGCTTAAATCCACATAGTATTCTCTGGCACTTCTTACTGATCCGATAATTTCCGGCATTTTACTTTGGTAAATAGCCAAAAGTCGCGTAATATTTCCTTCTGCCAGCACTTCATAGATAATGTCTGCTTTATGAAGACCTGACTGCGGTCTAGCTTCTGGATGATTATTTATCATAACAGCAATCGGCCTTTTATTATTTTCTCCAATTGCTTCAAGTCCGGTTAAAGGAGATATTTCTTTGTCTTCTTCAACTTCTGCAATCTCTTCTTCTTTACCTTCTATTAATTCACTAGGTTTTGCTCCATCGTTACTGCAAGCGCTTAACAAAAATACCAATCCTAGTAAAAAAAGTGAAGATATCCATTTTTTCACATTAACACAGCCTATCTAATATAATATATCCTTTTATATTTTAACGCATTATAGTCAGAAAGAGTATCATTTTTTCCATTATAATGTTTGGGGAAGTTATTTGTAAAAGTATTGCCAAATAAATGCTTGCTATAACCTTCACTCATGTGGCTCTAAATAATAATACATACTCTAACAGCAGAACGGGGATTATATGATTAAGATGGATATGTATGCAATTCCATTTTACACACCATTATTTCCGTTATAAGGGAGGAACAAAGATGGTTAGACCGAATATCGGTATCGTTAATGCCATGATAAGAATTGCTTGCGGGCTTACTCTCCTTTCATGGTCAACAATCAAATATTGCAAAGCACCACGAAGAGATTCTTTACTTGTTATTATGTCTCTTGCCGGATTAAAAGTAGCGAGCGGAATTCTTCAATTTTGTCCAGTTACTTTTTTATCTCAAAATCAATATTGTTTTAATGATGACGATTATGATGATGATTTAATGTATGAATATGAGGAAGATGACGAGGTACCGATACCAAGCCCTTCCTAAAAAAATAAAGCCCCTTTTAAAAGGGGCTGAACTGGGGGAAATAATAATGCTCGAATATTTAATAGATGTATCTTTCGTATTAATAGCTTTGATCGGAAGCATTATTGCTGTATTATTTATTTTCGTTAAGAAGCGCCGTGTTTAACGCTTTCGTTCCGATATCACTGCGGTAAAAAGTTGCTGGATTTTCAATTTGCTTAACGACTTCATACGCATTTTTCTGTGCTTCTAAAACAGTATCACCTAATGCGGAAACGACGACAACCCGGCCGCCATCTGTCACAAATTGACCATCGACTTTTTTCGTACCTGCATGGAAAATAAATGAATCTTCCCCGCTATATTCTAAAGAACCGATTGGAGCATTCTTCTCATAATCACCAGGGTATCCTTTTGATGCAAGAACAACTCCAAGCACTGCTTTATCTGACCATGATAATTCAACATCTTTTCCATCTAAAAGATTTTTCAATAATTCAACTAAATCTGTTTCAAGTCTTGGCAGAACAACCTGTGTTTCAGGATCACCAAAACGAGCATTAAATTCAATTACTTTCGGACCTTTTTCAGTCAGAATAAGACCTGCGTATAAAATTCCAGTGAAAGCTCTTCCTTCTTTCACCAAAGCTTTAGCCGTCGGTTTTAAAATTGTTGCTACAGCTTCTTCCACGACTGCATTAGGAATTTGTGGAACTGGAGAGTAAGCACCCATACCGCCAGTATTCGGACCTTCATCATTATCGTATGCACGTTTATGGTCTTGAGCAATCACCATTGGATATACATTTTCACCATTTACAAATGCCATGAGAGAAAACTCTTCACCAGCTAAGAATTCTTCCACTACTACTGAGCTTGATGCCTCACCAAATTTCGCATCTTCCAGCATTTCTTGCAGTGCTTCTACCGCTGTCTCAACCGTTTCAGCAACAACTACACCTTTCCCTGCTGCTAATCCGTCAGCTTTAATAACAATTGGCGCACCTTGTTTCTCAACATAATTTTTTGCTTCTTCATAAGAAGTAAATGATTCGTATGCACCTGTTGGAATATCATACTTCACCATAATTTCTTTAGCGAATTTTTTACTTCCTTCAATTAATGCTGCTTCTTTCTCTGGACCAAAAACAGCAAGTCCCGCATTTTTGAAGTCATTTACAACACCATTAAGAAGCGGAACTTCCGGACCTACAATTGTCAGGTCAATCCCTTCTTCTTTTGCAAATTGAAGTAATCCTGTATTATCATTTTCACTAATTGGAACGATCGATGCTACATCAGTCATTCCGTCATTTCCTGGAGCAACAAATACTTTTTCCGCAAGTTTACTCTGAGATACTTTCCATGCTAATGTATGCTCACGTCCGCCTCGGCCTATGATTAAAATTTTCAAAATAGACACCCCTTCGTAAATAAAATATCATTACGTAGTTAAAGGCATACGGCTTTATTACCGGATGCCTTTAAGTTAACAATTTTTAAGCTTAATGTTTAAAATGACGTACCCCTGTAAATACCATTGCAATTCCATATTTATCAGCCATTTGAATAGATTCTTCGTCACGAATCGAACCACCTGGTTGAATAATTGCTGTTACCCCTGCTTTTGCTGCCGCTTCAACAGTATCTGACATCGGGAAAAACGCGTCAGAACCGAGAGCACTTCCGTTAGCTTTCTCTGAAGCTTGTTCAATCGCAATCTTCGCTGCACCAACACGATTCATTTGGCCAGCTCCAATTCCAACTGTCATTTCATCTTTTGCAAGAACAATTGCATTTGACTTCACATGTTTAACAACTTTCCATGCAAGTTTAATATCTTTCCACTCTTGTTCAGTAGGTTCTCTCTTCGTTGGAATCGTAATTGAATCTTCATCAAGTGAAAGCGTATCCTCATCTTGTACGAGAAGACCTCCGCGTACTGATTGAAGCTGTCTTTCTTCTTTAGAATTTTCATTTACATCAATCGTTAATAAACGAATGTTTTTCTTAGTACTTAGTATTTCAAATGCTTCTTTGCTGAATGAAGGAGCAATAATAATTTCTAAGAAAATTTCATGTAACTTTTCAGCAGTAGCTTTATCAACTTCTCTGTTTAAAGCAACAATTCCGCCGAAAATAGACGTAGGATCTGCTTCAAATGCACGGTTGAAAGCTTGTGCGATCGACTCTCCAACACCGACTCCGCATGGGTTCATATGTTTAACTGCAACCGCTGCCGGCTCAGTGAATTCACGAACGATTTGAAGTGCTGCATCTGCATCTTTAATATTATTATAAGAAAGCTCTTTACCATGTAATTGCTCTGCATTCGCAATTGAAGCTTTCGGTGTGAAAGGCTTTTTATAAAATGTTGCTTTTTGATGCGGATTTTCACCATAGCGAAGTGATTGCTTTTTCTCAAACGTAAATGTAACAGTTTCAGGATCTTCTTCCCCAACTTTTTTCGTTAAAAATTCTGCAATTAACGCATCATATGCCGCTGTGTGGCGGAATACTTTCGCAGCTAATTTTTGCTTAAGCTCAAGTGAAACTTCTCCAGCTTCTTTAAGCTCGTTTAACACTTTAGCATAATCTTCCGGATCAACGACAACTGTAACATCTTCGTGGTTTTTTGCTGCTGAACGAAGCATAGAAGGACCACCGATATCAATGTTCTCAATTGCATCTTGAAACTCTACATTCGGTTTTGAAATTGTTTCTTTGAATGGATATAAGTTAACAACAACGAGGTCAATCGTCTCGATATTATTTTCTTTTAACTGCTCCATATGGCTTGGATTATTTCTAACCGCTAAAAGCCCTCCATGGATATTTGGATGAAGTGTCTTTACTCTGCCGTCCATAATTTCAGGAAAACCTGTTACTTCAGAAATTCCAATAACATTAAGGCCATTTTCTTCAAGTAATTTATGTGTACCGCCAGTTGAAATAACTTCAACGCCCATTTCTACTAGTTCCTTTACAAATGGAACAAGATTTTGTTTATCGGATACACTAACTAATGCACGCTTTATTGCCAATTTCTTCACCCCAAAGTTAATTTAAAATTTTTTGAATGACAGTTGGATAAAGAACATGCTCCATTCGGTGCACTTTTTCTTCAACTGTTTCTTTCGTATCTTCATCAGTTATTTCCACTGATTTCTGGGCAATAATAGGACCTGTATCCATTCCTTCATCTACATAATGCACAGTAACGCCTGTTACTTTTACACCTGCATCTATTGCTTGTCCGATCGCATCTTTCCCTGGAAATGCAGGTAATAGAGATGGATGAATATTAATCATTTTCTTACCGTATGCTTCAAGAAGAGTAGATCCTATTAAGCGCATATAACCAGCCAGAACAACAAGGTCAATGCTATGTTTTCGTAAATGAGCCAAAATCTCCGCTTCAAATTGCTCCTTGCTGTCATAATCTTTCGGCAGAAAATGAAAAACAGGAATATTTTCATTTTCTGCACGTTTTATAACAGCGGCACCTGGCTTGTCACAGACGACTAATCCAATTTCAGCAAGAAGAGTTCCAGCCTTTATTTGATCTAAAATAGCTTGAAAATTAGAGCCATTTCCAGATGCAAATACAGCTATTTTTTTCATTAAAGGGCTCCTCCATTAAAGCTTACACCATTGCCTTCTTTTACACGGCCGATTACATATGTTTTTTCACCATGTTTTTCTAGATTCGCAACTACATCTTCAAGTATATCTTCTTTCACTGCTAATACAAAGCCGATTCCCATATTGAAAATATTAAACATTTCTTCCGTTTTTAAATTCCCTTTTTCCTGCAGGAAATCAAAAATTGGTAAAACTGGCCATGAACCATTATCGATTTCAGCACCGAGTCCTTCAGGAAGCATCCGTGGGATATTTTCAATGAAACCGCCGCCTGTAATATGTGCCATTCCATCAATGGAGAATTTCTTAACTGTATCTAAGACAGGCTTTACATAAATTCTTGTCGGCGTTAATAAAACTTCCCCTAATTTCTCTTTAAAAGGTGTATATACTTCATCTACATTTAATTGATGGTCCTCAAGTAATATTTTACGAACTAAAGAAAAACCATTACTATGAATACCGCTAGAAACTAAGCCGACTAATACATGGCCTGCTTTAATATTTTCCCCTGTAATAATTTCGTCTTTTTCAACGATTCCTACAGAGAAGCCTGCCATATCATACTCATCTACTTCATATAATCCAGGCATTTCAGCAGTTTCTCCACCAATTAGTGCACAGCCTGACTGTTCACAGCCATCCGCGATTCCCTTTACGATCAGTTCAATTTTAGCTGGCTCTGCTTTTCCCAGTGCCAAGTAGTCTAAGAAATATAACGGTTCAGCACCTTGTGCTAAAATATCATTAACACACATCGCAACCGCGTCAACTCCAACTGTATCATGAATATCAGCCATAAAAGCGAGTTTCAGCTTAGTTCCTACACCATCTGTACCAGATATTAAAACCGGCTTCTTATAATTCAGCTCACTTAAATCGAACATTCCGCCGAATCCGCCTAAACCGCCCATAACACCTTTACGCATTGTTTTTTCAACATGCTTCTTCATTCTTTCTACTGCTTCATAACCAGCTTCAATATCAACGCCTGCTTGTTTATATGCATTAGCCATTGTCTAATCCTCCCTTATCCATTCAATTGCTGTTTAAGCTTTTTCATGAGGGAGCACAGTGTCCGCATAAATTTCAGTCGGATATTGCCCCGTGAAACATGCTAAACATTGACCTCTATTTTCGCCCTCATGAGGTAGACCGACTCCTTTTAAAAGACCTTCTACACTTAAAAATTCTAAACTGTCAGCACCAATAATTTCTCTTATTTCTTCAATCGAATGATTTGATGCGATAAGTTCCTCATGTGTGGATATATCAATTCCGTAAAAACAAGGATTTTTCATCGGCGGCGAACTGATTCTAACATGTACTTCAGTTGCCCCTGCATCACGAAGCATTTTCACAATTCGTCTGCTTGTCGTTCCACGTACGATAGAGTCATCAACCATAACGACACGTTTCCCTTCAACAACACCGCGTACTGCTGAAAGCTTCATTTTTACGCCTTGCTCTCTAAGTGCTTGTGAAGGCTGAATGAATGTTCTGCCGACATATCTGTTTTTAATTAATCCCAGTTCATAAGGAATACCTGATGCTTCCGCATAACCGATTGCTGCAGAAATACTTGAATCCGGAACACCTGTTACGATATCTGCTTCAATTGGTGCTTCTTCATGCATAATTTTCCCTAGTCTTTTTCTTGCACTGTGAACGTTAACTCCGTCAATATTGCTGTCAGGACGTGAGAAATAAATATATTCCATACTGCAAATAGCACGATTTGTATTCATTGTGAAGCGCTCAGAACGAATTCCTTCATCATTAATAATTAGAAGCTCACCAGGCTCCACATCTCTTTCATACTTCGCTCCGATTACATCAAATGCACATGTTTCAGATGCAATAACGTAAGCATCTCCTAAAAGACCGATAGAAAGAGGACGTAAACCATTAGGATCCAAAGCAACTAACATTTCTGTTTCTGTCATAATTAAAAATGCATACGCACCTTTTAACATCGTTAAAGCATTTTTAATTCCATCTTTTAAATCTTGGTAACCGCTGCGGCGGATAAGATGTGCAAGCACTTCTGTATCAGATGTCGTCTGAAAAATACTTCCTTGGCTTTCTAACTGCTGCTTTAACTGATTTGCATTTACTAAGTTTCCATTATGAGCAAGTGCAAGACCGCCGTTATTTGAGCGGAAAAGAAGAGGCTGGACATTTTCATATCCGCCTCCACCAGCTGTCGCATAACGAACGTGACCGATTGCAGCTTTTCCAGTGATCTCATTTAATTTTCCGTTTGCAAAAACTTCTGAAGCAAGCCCTAAACCTTTTACACATGAAAGCTTCTCACCATCAGTCGTTACAATTCCTGCGCCTTCTTGCCCTCTATGCTGTAAACTGTGTAAACCGTAATATGCTACTTGTGCAGCTTCCGGATGTCCCCAAATTCCAAACACACCGCACTCCTCATTTAATCCCTTGATTTCAGCAAACATGGGATAGCTCCTTTCCACGCATCTTTAAGCTCTGCTACAGATGCATCGACAAGATTTTGCTTCGTTTCATTTTTTATAGTTAATTGATTTATATTTGTTACTTCACCGATTACTTGTGCATGAACAATATTCTCAAATGCTTCTTTATTTTCTTTTTTCACTGATACGATAAATCTTGTTTGTGATTCACTGAATAAAGCAGATACAGCTTCACCTGCAAGTGTTACTTCCGCTCCAAGCCCGTTAGAACCGAATAATGATTCAGCAATAGCTACAGCTGCTCCGCCTTCTGCCACATCATGTGCAGAAGCAACAGTGCCTGCTTTAATTGCTTTTAATAATTGAGCTTGTGTTTCTTTTTCTTTATTTAAGTCGATAGACGGTGATTTACCGAAAATTTTACCATGAGTTAATTTTTGTAATTCACTGCCACCAAATTCAGGTTTTGTTTCACCAATTAAATAAATAAGATCTCCAGCTTCTTTAAATACTTGCGTTGTAGCATGTGCTGTATCTTCTAATAAACCAACCATACCGATAACAGGTGTTGGATAAATAGCTGTTCCGTTCGTTTCATTGTAAAGTGATACGTTACCGCCGATAACAGGTGTATCAAGTGTACGGCAAGCATCACTGATACCGTCAGCTGATTTTTCAATTTGCCAGAAAATTTCCGGTTTTTCAGGGTTACCGAAGTTTAAGTTATCTGTTACAGCAAGCGGTGTTGCACCAGAACATACAATGTTACGTGCTGCCTCAGCAACCGCAATTTTTCCGCCTTCTTCTGGATCTAAATATAAATATTTAGAGTTACAGTCAGTCGTCATTGCTAATGCCTTTTTCGTTCCGCGAATTCTTACAACTGCTGCATCAGAACCAGGTGCAATAACAGTATTTGTACGAACCATATGGTCATATTGGTCGTAAACCCATTCTTTACTAGCAATTGTCGGCTGTTTTAAAAGCTCTAACAATGTTTCTTTATAATTATCAACCTTGATTGGTTCCACTTCCATCGCTTGGAACTCTTCATAATAAGCAG
Source organism: Metabacillus fastidiosus NBRC 101226 (assembly GCF_001591625.1). Taxonomy (GTDB): domain Bacteria; phylum Bacillota; class Bacilli; order Bacillales; family Bacillaceae; genus Metabacillus; species Metabacillus fastidiosus. The sequence continues at coordinate 7,137 of NZ_BCVG01000040.1, read as the reverse complement.
GTACTTTTGAAGGTTTATGATAAACTGGTGCATCTTCCGCTAAAGCATCTACTGGAAGTTCTGCAACAATTTCACCTTTATGGAAAAGACGAAGTAATTTATCATCTGTTACTTTTCCAACTGCCACTGCTTCAAGGTCATATTTTTCAAATAATTCAACAATTTCTTGTTCTCTTCCCTTTTCAATAACGAGAAGCATTCTTTCTTGTGATTCTGAAAGCATCATTTCATATGGAGTCATTCCAGTTTCACGCTGCGGTATTAAATCAAGATTCATTTCAATTCCAGATCCCGCTTTACTTGCCATTTCTGCAGAAGAACTCGTAAGACCTGCTGCACCCATGTCTTGAATACCAATTAATGCATCATTTTTAACAACTTCCAAGCAAGCTTCAAGAAGTAATTTTTCCATGAATGGATCCCCAACTTGAACAGCTGGACGATTTTCGTCAGAACTGTCTGTTAATTCTTCTGAAGCAAATGTAGCACCATGGATTCCGTCACGGCCTGTTTTAGCACCGACATACATTACTGTGTTTCCTACACCTTTTGCGACACCTTTTTGAATGTCTTCATGGTTAATTAAACCGACACACATTGCATTAACTAAAGGGTTTCCTTCGTAAGAGCTGTCAAATTGCACTTCTCCTCCGACAGTTGGGATACCGATACAGTTTCCGTATCCTGCGATACCTGCAACAACTTCTTCAAATAAGTATTTCACACGCGGTGATGTTAACTCACCGAAACGTAAAGAGTTTAATAGAGCGATAGGGCGTGCTCCCATAGAGAAAACGTCACGGATAATTCCGCCGACACCTGTTGCTGCTCCTTGATAAGGCTCAATTGCTGACGGATGGTTATGACTTTCAATTTTGAAAACAACAGCTTGGTTATCACCAATGTCAACGATACCTGCACCCTCACCAGGACCTTGTAATACTCTTTCACCAGTTACAGGGAATTTCTTCAAAACTGGTTTTGAGTTCTTATAACTGCAATGCTCTGACCACATAACAGAGAAAATACCGATTTCTGTGTAATTAGGTAAACGTCCAAGTATATTTTCAATCAGTGCAAACTCATCATCACTTACACCCATTTGTTGATAAATTTTTTCTGATTTAATCATTTCCACAGTTGGTTCAAGCAATAGTGACATGAGATTCCCTCCAATTTTTCACAATAGATCGAAATAATTTTAAGCCGTCAGCACTGCCTATTAATTCGTCAACAGCTCTCTCAGGATGAGGCATCATACCGAGAACATTTCCTTTTTCATTTACAATACCAGCGATATCCGCTGTACTTCCGTTCGGGTTATTATCATAAGTGAAAACAATTTGATTATTTTCTTTAAGAGTTTTTAAAGTCTCTTCATCACAATAGTAGTTTCCTTCACCATGCGCGATTGGAATAGTAATCAGTTCATCTTTGTCATAAGAAGTAGTGAAGTTTGTTTTATTATTTTCCACTTTAAGCTGTACTTGTCTGCACATGAATTTTAAATTTTCATTACGAAGCATCGCCCCAGGAAGAAGACCAGCTTCTAATAAAATTTGAAAACCGTTACAAACACCTAAAACCGGTTTCCCTTGTTCAGCAGCTTTCACAATTTCTTTCATAACATTTGAGAATCTAGCAATAGCACCAGTGCGTAAGTAGTCACCATATGAGAAACCGCCTGGTAATAAAACGCCGTCAAATCCGCTTAAATCTGTTGCGTCATGCCACACGTATTCTACTTCTTCACCGAGTTCATCTTTAATCGCATGATACATATCAACATCACAGTTAGACCCTGGAAAAACGATCACAGCAAATTTCACTTTGCGACAACCTCCTCAACTTCGTAACGGAAATCTTCAATTACTGTATTAGCTAATAACTTTTCACACATTTCACGAATAATAACATCTTGGTCACGATCAGATTTTTCAAGTGTTAATTCTAAATACTTCCCAACACGAACATCTGCAACTTCACTGTATCCCATGCTGTGAAGTGACCCTTGCACCGCACTCCCTTGTGGATCTAATACACTTTCTCTAAGAGTTACATATACTTTAACTTTTAACATTCCATTTTCCCCCTAGTTTCAATTAATATAATTTCATATCCATCTATTACTCTTTGAATCATTTCTTAAAATCAATTAATCTTTCATTTCATAAAGAACGAATAAAAACCATTTCATTACTGATCAAGAGGGGGAAAATTCCCCCAGTTCTTACTCGGGACTGTCCCCGAAAAGTTTATTGAAAATATAGTCTACATTTTTCAAGTGGTAATTATAATCAAAGCAGTCATTGATAACATCTGGTGATAATCTTGATGTAATTGCTTCTTCCGCTTCAATAAGACTGCGGAATTGAACTTGTTTTTCCCAAGCTTCCATTGCTTTTGGCTGTACAAGGTCATATGCTTCTTCCCTTGTCATTCCAGTATCAATAAGTGCCAAAAGCACACGTTGTGAGTAGATTAATCCGAGCGTACGATCCATGTTGCGCTTCATATTTTCAGGAAAAACGGTTAAGTTTTTCACGATATTTGCAAAGCGGTTTAACATATAATTAAGTGCAATTGTTGCATCGGGCAGAATAATTCGTTCGGCTGAAGAATGTGAAATATCTCTCTCATGCCATAGTGGAACATTTTCATAAGCTGTCATCATATATCCTCGGATAACCCTTGCAAGCCCACTCATATTCTCAGAACCAATCGGGTTGCGTTTATGAGGCATTGCTGATGAGCCTTTTTGACCTTTAGCAAAGAATTCTTCTACTTCACGCGTCTCACTTTTTTGTAATCCGCGAATTTCAACTGCAAATTTCTCAATAGAAGTTGCTACTAATGCTAAAGCAGCCATATAGTCTGCATGACGGTCCCGCTGAAGTGTCTGTGTTGAAATCGGTGCTGGCTGAATCCCTAAGTTCTTACATACATATTGTTCAACAAAAGGATCAATATTTGCATATGTGCCGACAGCACCTGAAATCTTTCCGAACTGCACTCCCTCTGAAGCACGTCTGAAACGCTCTAAGTTACGTTTCATTTCTTCATGCCATAAAGCAAGCTTTAATCCGAATGTCGTCGGCTCTGCATGTACACCGTGAGTACGTCCCATCATGACTGTATCTTTATGTTCCAAAGCTTTATCTTTCAGAATCTCAACAAAGTTTTCAATATCTTTCAATAAAATATCATTTGCTTGTTTCAGTAAATAAGATAAAGCTGTGTCTACAACATCTGTTGACGTTAAACCGTAATGAATCCATTTTCTTTCATCACCGAGAGTTTCAGAAACAGCTCTTGTAAATGCTATAACATCATGACGCGTTTCTGCTTCTATCTCTCTAATACGTTTAACATCAAAGCTTGCTCTCTCACGTAAGAGTCTGGCATCTTCTTTCGGAATTGCCCCTAACTCAGCCCATGCTTCACAAGCTAAAATCTCCACTTCTAACCATGCCTTAAAACGATTTTCTTCTGTCCAAATTGCGCCCATTTCCGGTCTCGTATAACGCTCGATCATATCGTTACCTCCGTCCGTTTATGTTCCAAATTGAATCGATTTCATTTAATAACTTCTCATTGGCCTCCGTTAAAAAGTTCACATGTCCAATCTTTCTTTTAGGCAGAGGCTCGCCTTTGCCATATAGGTAAAGTTTCGCCGCATTAAATAATGATAGACGTTCATCAAGAATATGAAGGTCTTCACCTAATAGATTAACCATAATTCCTTTTTGTAATAACGTTGTACGTCCTAAAGGTAAATTACAAATTGCTCTTACATGCTGTTCGAACTGATCTGTCTCACATAAGTCCATTGAATAATGCCCGGAGTTATGCGGTCTTGGTGCTAATTCATTAATATAGATATACCCATCATTTGTTAAAAACATTTCCACAGCTAAAGTACCGACGAGACCAAAGTAATTTGCAATTCTTAAAGCCTGGCGCTGAGCCTCTTCATAAACGGCTAAAGTAATTCGCGCAGGTACAATACTTTGATAAAGTATATTTTCTTTATGCACATTTTCTGCAACTGGCAATACACTTGTTTCTCCACTTACGCTGCGAGTAACGATAACTGAAATCTCTTTTTCAAATGGTACCCATTTTTCTAAAATACAAGTGCCATGGTCAAGCAACTTTTTAGCTGCTTCAACATCTTCACTCGTCTTGAGGACAACTTGACCTTTACCGTCATAACCGCCTCGGCATGTTTTTAAAACAGCTGGAATCGATAGTTCTTCAATCGCCTGTAATAACTCCTGCTCATTATGAACAATCTGATAAGGTGCTACTTCACAGCCTGCCTCACGAATTGCTGCTTTCTCTGTTTCTCTATCTTGTGTTAATAAAAGCAGCTTGCTTTTTTGCGGTAAATAAGCATTCTCTTCCAACCACTTTAATGCTTCGTAATCAATATTTTCGAATTCGTAAGTAATAACATCACTTACTTTCGCTAATTGTTTTATTGCTTCAAGGTCGTTATAAGGAGCCGTAATTTCAATATCTGCTATTTGTCCACAAGGGCAATTTGGAGTTGGATCTAATACCGCAATTTTATAACCCATATGTCTTGCTTCAATTGCCATCATTCGACCTAATTGGCCGCCCCCAATAATTCCAATTGTTGAACCTGGTAAAATAACTGAACTACTCAAGCTGATCACTGCTCTCTAATACGATTTCTTTTAATTCTTCTCTTCTAGTATGAAGCTTATCTGCTAAGTTATTATCATGAATTGATAAAATTTGAGCTGCAAGTAATCCTGCATTTGTTGCTCCAGCTTTTCCAATTGCCACTGTCGCAACAGGAACACCCCCAGGCATTTGCACAATAGATAGTAATGAATCTAATCCATTTAAAGCCTTTGACTGGACTGGAACACCAATGACCGGCAATGTTGTCTTTGCTGCAACCATCCCTGGTAAATGCGCCGCTCCGCCAGCACCTGCAATAATTACCTTTATACCTCGTTCTCTTGCTTCCTCAGCATACTGAAACATATAATCTGGAGTTCTATGTGCAGAGACAACTTTTTTCTCATAACTTACTTCAAGCTCATCTAATATGTCACAGGCATGTTTCATCGTTTCCCAGTCAGATGTACTTCCCATTATTACTCCAATTAGCGGATTCATTTTTTCCCCACCTTATTATTAAATAAAAATGCCTGGTATTGTAAAACTTTCTCTATGAATTAACAATTAACAGAGAAAATATTACATACCAGACACAGACGTTTTTATATCCGATCTTGATACGTATACTTCTCCCCATAGTCCAGTGATTTACGGTCACCGGGTAGAAACTTCTGAGCCATATTCTCAAGTATTATATGAGGCTTACTATTTAATCTCATGTTTATATTAACAATGAACCCAATATACTGTCAATGTTAAAATCGAACAATATTATTACTCTACTTATTAATGTTCGTGTTTTAGACTAATTTACCTTCAAAAACAATCTTTCTCCCATATGGAACAACCTCAATCTTTCCATTCTCGACTACTTCTTTAAAGATTGGCTCTTCTATTCGACGTACTGGAATATACCCTTCTTCTTCTATTCTCTTTAAACAATCATTAATCGTTTCATTCTCTTCAACAAAAAACTTTTGCTTTTTCGGTTTTTTTATCATTTTTCCACCCTTTTTCAATAAACTATTATCATTTTCATTTTAACTAAAGCCTATACAATATAAACAGGAATATTTTCATCATTCAGTAATAAAATTTACAGTGTCCATTAGACTAATAACCCTCTCTCTCTAATAAGCATATACTGAGCAATGGAAACTTAAATAAGGGAGTGAAACAGAATGGATGAGATTACTTGGAAAATAAGTGACCCTTATGTATTTCAGTCACTTCAAACTGTTGTAGGTAAACCAATTGTTGTTCAAACTGTGAGAGGCTCAGTAAGAGGCAGCTTGAAGAAAGTTGTTCCTGACCATATTGTTGTAGAATCAGGGGGAAATTCTTTTTATATAAGAACGGACCAGATTATCTGGGTTGTACCTAATCCAAAACTAATGCCTGAATAATATAACTGCCTTTCCAAAGAGAATTTCATATAATTATCACCTTTAAGGGAGGGGCTTCAATGATTAAACGTGTAAATAAGATAGCAATTGAACTTCCAAGACCAGAGCATGGAGATATGAATGCTGCAGCAGCTGTTCAGGAGTTAATGGGCGGCAAGTTTGGAGAAATGTCCACGTTAAATAACTATATGTTTCAGTCATTTAATTTCCGGGACAAAAAGAAATTCAAACCGTTCTATGATTTAATTGCAAGTATTACAGCGGAAGAGTTTGGTCATGTAGAGCTTGTTGCCAATGCAATAAACCTTCTATCCTTTGGCAACACATTCCCTGGAGATCCAGATATGACTCCATTACAAAACGGAAAAGACGCTAGGTATTCTCTTCACTTTACAACAACAGCACAAACAGCCTATCCCGGGGATTCAATGGGAAGACCATGGAACGGAGAATATGTGACAAACAGTGGAAATCTCGTTTCTGACTTATTACACAATTATTTATTAGAAATCGGGGCCCGTACTCATAAAATGAGAGTATATGAAATGACTGATAATCCTGTAGCAAGAACGATGATTGGATATTTATTAGTTCGGGGAGGTACTCATATTATTGCTTACGCCAAGGCTATTGAAGTAGCTACTGGCGTAAATGTAGGAAAAATGCTTCCAATCCCAAGTCTCGATAATAATAAATTTGATTACGCAAAACCATTTATGGAAAAAGGACTTTATAATGTTCTATATACATGGGGGGAACCTGAATACCGCGACATCAGCAAGATATGGAAAGGAAAGAATCCAGAGACTGGGGATGAATTACGTGTAATTGACGGTATGCCTGAAGGAGCTCCGGTGCCAGATTTCGAACCACTTCCGGAAGAATTTGCTCCTGGTATTGACCGTGATGATTACGAGCGTATATTAAAGAGACTAATGGAAAATATGTAAGTATATCTTTATCTGCAAAATAGCCCATATATCTTCTAAAAATACAAACTTTTTTGCAAAAATCCACCATACATATAGGCAAATAATCTTCATTTATGCAGATACAAATTTACACAACAAAAAGG
>NZ_BCVG01000039.1 GCF_001591625.1 Metabacillus fastidiosus NBRC 101226 | reverse complement strand
AAAACTTATTAGGGACTTATCAGACAGTCCATCCTCCTGAAAGGCCCCGTCATGGAAATTCGGTGAAATCAAGGAATTTGGTGACGGGGCCTTTCAGTTAAAGTTATTTTATTTAGAGGTTTATGGGACAATCCCTTAAAAGGAGAGTGTAAATGAAAACTCCATTTTCAGAAGCGATACCAGTTATTGAGAAATTAAAAGAGAATGGCTATGAAGCTTATTTCGTCGGGGGGTCTGTCCGTGACTTATTATTAAACCGTGAAATAGGTGATATTGATATTACAACATCTGCAAAACCTGATGAAATACAGGAGATGTTTCCAAAAACAGTTGATGTTGGTGCAGAGCATGGAACGATCATCGTTTTACATAATGGAAAGCCTTACGAAGTGACGACATACCGTTCTGAATCCGGATATGATGATTTCAGACGTCCAAATAAAGTGAATTTTATTAACTGTTTACGAGAGGATTTAAAAAGAAGAGATTTTACGATTAATGCGATGGCGATGGATTCAAATGGCGAGATTATTGATTATTTTGACGGGAAACAGCATTTGGAAGAGAATATCATTCGCACTGTCGGTGACCCGAGTGAACGTTTCAATGAAGATGCACTCAGAATGCTTAGAGCACTCCGCTTCTCAAGCCAGCTTCAATTTAGATTGGCAGATGAAGTGAAAGAGGCGATTACGGATCATGCAAAGCTGTTAGATAATATTTCTATTGAAAGGAAAACAGTAGAATTTGAAAAGCTTTTGCGAGGAAGAAACAGTAAATATGCCATAGCATTATTAATGGAGACAGGTACATATACATACTTGCCATGTTTCGCTTCTAAAGAAAAGGAATTACAATGTCTGCAGAAATTAGATTTATCCGTTCTTTCATCAAGTGAAGAACTATGGACACTGATTACTTACATACTCCGTAATGTTGAAATTGAATCATTTTTAAGAAGCTGGAAACTGCCGACAAAGATTATAAAAGCTGCCGGTAAAAATAATAAACTGTTAGAACAGTTACAAGCAAATGACTGGACGAAATTTTTGCTTTATAGTGCCGGATTAAAGTCGGCTTTAGAAGTGGAGAAAATCCGGTTAATGATGAATGGACATAACAATATTTCTAATAAATTAACAGAATTAACCGAAATGTTTCATCGGTTGCCGATGAAAAGCCGGGATGAGCTAGTCATTACGGGAAGAGATATTCTTGAAATAATTAGTAAACAGGCAGGACCATGGGTTGCTGAATTGCTGCAGGAGATTGAAATGTTAATCGTCGATGGAAGGCTGAAAAATGATGAGCGGGAAATAAAGGAGTGGCTTTACAATTGGAAACAGGAATTCGGACAAAATTATTAGAAGCGTTTTCAAAAGCGAATGGAGAATTTTTATCTGGACAAAAAATAAGTGATTATTTAGGCTGTTCAAGGACTGCAGTCTGGAAACATATTGAAGAATTGCGTAAGGAAGGGTATGAGCTGGAAGCGGTCAGAAGGCTCGGTTACCGTATTATAAAGAAACCGGATAAAATTAGCAGCAATGAAATTAAATTAGGGCTCGAAACAGAATTTATGGGGAGAACAATTCATTTTGAACCGGTTGTTACATCAACACAGAAAATTGCTCATCAGCTTGCAAATGATGGAACAACTGAAGGAACGATTGTTGTTACTGATGAACAAACGAGCGGGAGGGGAAGAATGGCCAGAGAATGGCATTCTCCAAAAGAAACAGGAATTTGGATGAGTATTATTTTACATCCGAATATTCCGGTATCAAATACTCCCCAACTTACATTGTTAACAGCAGTTGCAATTGTTCAGGCGATTGAAGAGGAAACATCTTTGACTCCGCATATTAAATGGCCTAATGATATATTGATAAACGGGAAAAAGACAGTCGGGATTTTAACAGAGCTAATAGCAGAAGCAGATAGAGTTCATTCGGTTATTATTGGTACGGGAATCAATGTAAATCAAGAGAAGTTTCCGGAGCATTTAGAGGGAATTGCAACATCATTAAAAATAGAATCGGGTAAAAAAAGCGACCGGGCAAAAATCATTCAAACAATTTTATTACGATTTGAAACATTATACTTATTATATTTAAAAGAAGGATTTAAGCCGATAAAGCTTCTATGGGAAAGCTATTCCATCAGTATGAATAAACCGATTACTGCAAGAACATTAAATGGAACATTACAAGGAGAAGCAATCGGTATTGACGATAATGGGGTATTACTATTAAAGAAAGCAGACGGTGAAATAGAGAAAATTTATTCGGCAGATATTGAACTGAATGGATGAATGTTTTAGATATTGATTATTAAAATAAAGTTTCTGCTCCTTACTTATATAATTGAAACACTTAGTTGATTTTTGGCTCATCCATTTGCAAGCTCTGCTTGCAAATGCTTTTCAGCTTTAGCTGAAAAGTGCTCAAATTTATAAAAAGGGAAGAGAAAAGCTCGCTTTTCTTTCCCTTTTTATAAATTTGAGCGAGATGAGCCAAAAATCGTGCATTATATTAGGTTTTTAATAAATCCACATTTAACATAGTTAACATTCATAGCAAATTTAAAAACTTTTTGCTATACTTTTTCTGGGTAGTATCGTAATGAACTGCACCTGAAATGGAAGATTGTTTTAAAAATATATTGTCTGCCTTGATCCGTAAAGGACGGGGACAGAGGGATGAAAGCCGGTATATGATAACAATCCTTCTCTGCTTCATCGCAAAATAGAAGGATTTTTTATTTTTCGGTTCATCATCTCCTCTACTTGTAAATTGGAGGGGAAAAAATGAAAACAAGATTAGATTTTATGAAAATGAAAGAGAAAAAAGAACCAATTACGATGGTAACCGCTTATGACTATCCAAGTGCCGTGCTGGCTGAAAAAGCGGATGTTGATATGATTTTAGTCGGTGATTCACTTGGAATGGTCGTACTCGGATATGATTCAACCATTCCTGTCACTGTTGAAGATATGATCCATCATACGAAAGCGGTAAAACGCGGCGTGAAAAATACATATATTGTGACAGACATGCCTTTTATGTCTTATCATTTATCAAAAGAGGACGCTTTGCATAATGCGATGAGAATCATGCAGCAAGGCGGGGCGGATGCTGTGAAAGTTGAAGGCGCTGACGATGTTGCCTGTATAATCGAAGCACTTACGAAGGGCGGTATTCCGGTCGTCTCCCATCTCGGTTTAACACCGCAGTCTGTTGGAGTTCTTGGCGGTTATAAAGTGCAGGGGAAAGATGCAGAAGCGGCAAAAAAATTAATTGATGATTCAATTAAATGCGCCGAAGCTGGTGCAATCGCATTAGTACTTGAATGTGTGCCGAAACAGCTTGCCGAAGAAATAACAAATAAAATTGATATTCCGACAATTGGGATAGGTGCCGGAGCAGAGACTGATGGACAAGTGCTCGTTTATCATGATCTTATTGGTTACGGCTCTCATAAAGTAGCTAAATTTGTTAAACAATATACAAATATAAGTGATCATATAGACAGTGCATTAACGAGTTATGTGAAGGAAGTAAAACAGCGTGCATTTCCAGCAGAAGAACATACATTTACGATGAATGAAGAAGAGCTTAAAGTTTTATATGGGGGCAAAATGGATGCAAGTCATAAAAACGAAAGATGACATAAAAAATATCATAACAGCTTATAAAAAAGAAAATAAAACAATAGGCTTTGTGCCGACGATGGGTGCACTTCATGAAGGGCATCTTAAATTAATAACAGAAGCAAGAAAAGAAAATGATATCGTTGTTTTAAGCATTTTTGTAAATCCGCTGCAATTCGGTCCCAATGAGGACTTTGAAGCATATCCGCGTAGTTTAGAGCGTGATACAGAGCTTGCTGAACTGACAGGTGCTGATATTGTGTTCGCACCTAGTGCAAAAGAAATGTACGAAGGTCCGCCTTCTTATACAGTAAAAGTGACAGAACGTGTAGATGTATTATGTGGGAAATCACGAGAAGGACATTTCGACGGTGTTGCAACAGTACTGACGAAGCTTTTCAATCTTATTCGCCCGGACCGCGCCTATTTTGGAATGAAAGACGCACAGCAAGTGGCTGTTATCGACGGTTTAGTGAAAGAATTTTTCTTCCCGGTTCATCTCGTTCCGGTTGAGACGATCAGGGAAGAGGATGGGCTTGCAAAAAGTTCAAGAAATGTTTATTTAACAGGAGAAGAAAGAAAGCAGGCTCCCATTCTTTTTAAAAGCTTAAGCGACGCAAAAGAGTTAATTGAGAACGGGGAAAGAAATCGGGATGTCATTGTTGAAAAAATAAAACATATGATTCAAATGCAAACTGATGGCGTAATTGACTATGTGGAAGTTTTGACATACCCGGATTTAAAGGAAATAAAGGAACTTTCCGGCAATATTATTATTGCTCTCGCTGTCAAGTTTACAAAAGCTCGACTTATTGATAATATTACGATTGAAATTACTTCATAAGTTTTCACTATATTTGTTCTCGAGGTGATAAAATGTTTCGGACGATGATGAATGCTAAAATCCATCGTGCAAGAGTAACAGAAGCGAATTTAAATTATGTTGGAAGTATAACGATAGATGAAGACATTATCGAAGCGGTAGGCATGCTTCCGAATGAAAAGGTACAAATTGTTAATAATAATAATGGTGCACGTTTAGAAACATATATTATCCCTGGTGAACGAGGAAGCGGTGTCGTCTGTTTAAATGGAGCGGCTGCGCGTCTCGTTCAAGAAGGAGATATCATCATTATTTTAACTTATACACTAATTCCTGAGGAAAAAGTGAGCACTCATAAACCTAAAGTTGCAATTATGGATGAGAATAATACAATTATTGAAATATTAGGTCAAGAACCAGCAGCGACAATTATGTAAAAATAATCCCCCTGAGTAAGATAGGGGGATTATTTCGTTATAAATGGTAAAATAAGATATAGATTAGCAGATAGAGTTGAGGTGTCGTAAATGAGTCGCCAACGATTTGTAGTAGTGGATATTGAAACGACAGGAAATGCCCCGAGAAAAGGGAATAAAATCATTCAGATTGCAGCAGTTGTCGTAGAAGAAGGAAAAATAATTGACCGCTATATGAGCTTTGTCAATCCAGAACATGAGATTCCGGTTTTTATTGAGCAATTAACAGGAATTTCAAATGACCTTGTTAAAGATGCACCGACTTTTGCAGAGATTGCGGAAGAAATTTCTTCTATTATTAAAGATTCTTATTTCGTTGCACATAATGTATATTTTGATTTTTCTTTTTTACAGGAAGAGCTGAAACAAGCAGGATTTGAACAATTAACATGCCCGATATTAGATACTGTAGAGCTTTCAAGGGTGATGTTTCCGACTGCAAACGGCTATAAATTAACAGAAATTTGCGGGGAATTAAACATAGAGTATGTAAACCCTCACCGGGCAGATAATGATGCAGAAGTGACTGCTTCTTTACTACTTAGAATATTAAAGAAAATAGAGCGTCTTCCTTCGGTTACTCTGCAGCAGCTCGAACGTCTTTCTAAATCGTTTATAAGTGATTTAGATGAGCTTTTAAGTGAAATTATATCAGATAAATTAATAACATTAACCGATGGTAAAAATAATGAGCAAATTGAAATTTGCAGGAAATTAGCAATAAAGAAGAAAGAGGATTTAAAAAGCGACAAAGAAGATATAATTCAAGAAGATGATGATTTTTCTCTTTTTTTAGACAGCATATTAAATGAGAACAGCAAATTAAAAGATGCTATCCCATTTTTTGAAGTTCGTAATGAACAAAAACGGATTGCAGCTGAAATAATGGATTCCTTTTTAACATATCAGCATATGTTAATTGAAGCAGGTACAGGAACAGGGAAAACATTGGCATACTTAATTCCAGCTATTTATTATGCGAAAAAAATAAAAAAGAGAATAATAATTAGTACATATACGATAAATTTGCAAGCGCAGATAATGGAGAAAGAAATTCCTTTACTGAAGAGTATTATGCCCTTTTCTTTTGAGGCAGCGATATTAAAAGGACAAAAAAATTATTTATGCCTTCATAAATTTGAACAGGCATTGTATGAGAACAATGATAATTATGATGAAATTTTAACAAAAGCACAAATTCTTATTTGGCTGACAGAAACAGAGACTGGCGATATAGACGAATTGAATATTCCTTCGGGAGGAAAAATGTTATGGGATAGAATCTCATATGATTCATTCGTGTCCAATCATAAGAAGAATCCTTACTATGAGAAATGTTTCTATAAACATGCGAGAAAAAATGCGGAGAATGCTCATATACTCATTACAAATCATGCAATGCTCTTAGCTGATCTTGCCCGTGAAGGAGAAATTTTAAAGCCGTATGAACAAGTAATTGTTGATGAGGCACATCATTTGGAAAGTGTGGCAAGCGAACATTTAGGACATCGGTTAAACTATGTCTCCATGCATTTAAAGCTCAGCCGGCTCGGTACGATGCAGTCGGATGGTCTCTTGAAGCAAGTGTATGAAATAGTGAGAAAAAGGAATGAAGCGAGTGTAACAGACTTTTCTAAAATAGAAAAAATATTAAGTGGTTACGGGGAAGACAGTGATCTTTTCTTTACATCGCTCCATAGCTATGTACTGAATAAACGGAAAAATCCGAGTATGAATCGTATTACATATCGTTTCAGCTCATCTGATTATAATAACCGAACATGGGATTCTTTGCTTGAACTTATTAAGCGGATGATTTTTTCCTTAATAGATCTTGCACGTCTTATGGAGAAACATAAGTTATTATTAGAAGAGAATGAACACTCTACGATGAATGGGAAGGAACGGCAACTCCTTATTCAGTATATAGATATACAAAGCTTCTTACTAAAGTTTAAACAATCTCTGCAATATTTATTTCTGGAAACAGATGAGCGGTTTGTAACATGGATAGAAATAGAAGCAAAAGGGGCAAAAAATGCTGTATCTGTTTATACACAGCCGGTCTCTGTCACAGACTTCTTAGCTGATTCTTTTTTTACTCATAAGAAAAGCGTTATTCTGACTTCAGCTACATTGACTGTGAATAATTCCTTCCAGTACTTTATTGAACAGCTTGGTTTAACAGATTTTTATCCTAAGCAGTTGAAACTGGAATCCCCGTTTGATTATGAAAGGCAAGTGAAGCTGCTCGTACCGAGCGATATGCCTTCTGTCAGCGAAGTGGATACAGATGAATATGTGGAAGCTGTTACAGCAAATATTAGTACAATTGCTCAAATAACAGATGGAAAGCTGCTCGTTCTATTTACAGCTTATGACATGCTTAGAAAAACATACGAGCTTTTAAAAGAAGATGTGACACTTGATGAATTTGTTATTATGGGACAGGGTACAAGCAGCGGCAGCCGTTCTAAATTAATGAAAACATTTAAACAATTTAATAAAGGAATTCTTCTTGGTACGAACAGTTTTTGGGAAGGTATTGATTTTCAAGGGGAAGATTTAACTGCATTAATTATCGTTAGACTGCCTTTTTCCGCACCTGATGATCCGATCGTTTCCGCAAAATGTGAGTATATGAAGAAAAATGGGCAAGTACCATTTTTACATTATTCCCTGCCCGAAGCGATTATCCGTTTTAAACAAGGATTTGGAAGATTAATTCGTTCAAGGCGTGACAGAGGATTATTATTTGTTTTTGATAAACGGATCATAACAACTGATTATGGCAAAAGTTTTATCCAATCCGTTCCAAAAATGGATTTACAAGTGAAGGAAATGTCAGAGCTGACACATATCATGGAAGCTTGGAAAGACGCATAGCAAGAGGGAAGCAACGGAAAGAAAAAGCCTGTGTGAGGGCACAGGCAAATGGTGTGGTTTAGGAGAAAATTTATTTTCATCCATATATGTTTAACTGTTATAATGAATAATACAACAATCATTTTTGTTGTATTATTATTGTAACCTTTAATATTCTACATATAAGTTACAATATTTGTTTGAAAGAGGGGAATTTTAACATGGGAATTTTACGAGCTGACAATATGAAATATTTTGATAAATTATATAAAGCAGAAGGCTCATTAAATCAGTCTTTACAAAGAAAAGATTCAATAGCTGGAATTGCTTTATGTCATTTATAGAAGATAGGTATACAAATATGAAGAAAAAAAAGGGAATTATAATTGGAGCGCTGTCTGTTTTACTTATTATCGTCATTTGGATTTTTGGCGATACATACTCTAATGCAAGAGGACAGTATACAAAAGGCCATGATCAATCGGTAGAAATTGCAAAAGAGAAAGCGGATTTGTCGTCTGTTGATTATATTGAAACATTTAATGGAAAGACTAAATACCATATTGTTGCTGGAGAAAATACTAAAAGTGAAAAAGTTTTTGTTTGGATTCCGCAAACAAAAAAAGGAAATATTTTAGTGAAAAAGCAGAAATCCGGCATTACAGAAGAACAGGCAGTCAAAAATGTGAAAAATGAGCATAACCTTAAAGAAATTTTAAATGTTCAACTCGGAATGGATGAAAATATCCCTGTTTGGGAAGTTAAATATATTGATGAGTTTGACCGGTTTACGTATGATTTTGTGAATTTTTATGATGGTAAAATACAAAAGCATATGGCAATTAGAAATGATGAAAAAAGTTAAAGGATAAAAGGCAGTCGGCGTATGGCTGTCTCCTTTACATGCCTGCTGTTTTCAAAAAAAGGAAAAGTTATTTAAATACCGAATTATTTTCTTCATGATATACTAAAACTAGAGGTGTGTTTGATGAATAAAGACCAGTTTATAATGATGCAGGAGAGCGGAAGCATATTAGTTCCAACGGCATTGCTCAGTTACTACTCCAAGCTCGGTTTAAATGAGGAGGAGCTTATTTTACTTATTCAAGTAATAAAATATAAGCAGCAGGGAAATCATTTCCCTACGCCAAATGAGCTGTCAGAGCATATGTCTATATCAGTTGCGACATGTACAACATTATTAAGAAGCTTGCTGCAAAGGGGCTTTATTTTTATTGAGGAATCAAAACAGAATGCAATTCTCCATGAAAGCTATTCTTTAAATCCACTATGGGAAAAGCTTTATCTGTTTTTTGAGAACAGCTATGAAAAAGAGAAGCAGGATGAACAAAAAGAGGAAGAGCAAAGCTTATATACTATTTTCGAGCAGGAATTTGGCCGTCCGTTATCCCCTTTTGAATGTGAATCTTTAGCGATGTGGATCGATCAGGATGATTATGATCCGATTATTATTAAAGCGGCATTAAGAGAGGCTGTTATTTCAGGAAAATTAAATTTCAGATACATTGATCGTATCCTTTTTGAATGGAAAAAGAACGGAATACGAACGATTGAACAAGCACGGACATATTCAAAGAAATTCAGACAAAATCAGTCCCGTCCTTTGAAGCAGAACGAAGCGGACGAGAAATATGAAAGAAAAGTACCATTTTATAATTGGCTTAAAAATTAAAAGGAGTAAAACAATACTCCCTTTTTTAAACGAAATAATTAAAATCAGGTGATTAAATTGTTAACGAAAGTCCAAATTAGAGAATGCCTTGATACATTTGCAGAAATGTTTCCTGAGGCGCATTGTGAATTAAATTACAGCAATCCATTTGAACTGGTCATTGCAGTTGCGCTCTCTGCACAATGTACAGATGTATTAGTAAATAAAGTGACGAAAGATTTATTTCAGAAATATAAGAAGCCGGAAGATTATTTAGCTGTACCCCTTGAGGAACTGCAAAATGATATAAAATCGATTGGATTATACCGGAATAAGGCGAAAAATATTCGGAGTCTTTGTGAGACACTTTTAGTGGACTATGCTGGAGAAGTACCGAAAGAACGGGATGAGCTTACAAAACTTGCAGGTGTTGGACGTAAAACAGCAAATGTTGTTATGTCTGTTGCTTTTGGTGTGCCGGCAATTGCTGTTGATACACATGTGGAAAGGGTAAGCAAGCGTCTTGGGATTTGCAGATGGAAAGATTCTGTATTAGAAGTCGAAAAGACATTAATGAGAAAAGTTCCAGAAGAAGAATGGTCTGATACACATCACCGTCTTATTTTTTTCGGACGCTACCACTGCAGGGCACAGTCTCCGAAATGTCATGAATGCCCGCTCCTTCATCTTTGCCGTGAAGGGAAGAAGAGGATGAATAAGGAAAAGATAATAAGTGCTAAACGATAATAGATTGTACAATGTTCCGTCCTGCTATCAGTATGAACCGTTTTTTTTAGCTTCTGCAACATTTCCTTTTACAAAGCAAATAGATGCATCCGATGTTTTATATACTATTACTGAAGAACCGTTATTTTATGATATCCAAAACAGTGTTAAAAAGCAGGAGGTTATCAAACCATGGGAAGAAAAATTTGAATATATTCCTGTTGTTTTAAACGGATGGATAAATGTGAGGAATGTATTAAGAGAGAAGTTTAAAGATAGGAATATTAATGAGCATAAAGATTTAGTAAGAAAAAGTATCACATATTTTATTATTTCGCTGCATTGGTTAAATGATGTACCGGTTCAAAGTTTAGAAAATATAAATAAAGCAATAGAAGAATTCCGACTTAAACCGATAAACTGTGCCGAACGTTTTTTATTTATTATAAAAAGACCTATGCAGTATCATTCATTTATTCAGCTGGAACAGTTATTTACAGAGCTTGAGAAACTTTTTTATAAAGAATTAGCAATGATGAGGAAAAGAAAAGGGGACTAATCGAAAAATTAGTCCCCTTTTGCTTTATCTTTATTCTGTTTCCTTACTGCTCCGGTTTTTGTCCTTCATGCTGCTGAACCGGTGCGCCCCCTGTATCTTCAGGGACAGGAACGACAGGTTCTAACGGAGTTGCATCTTCAGGCTTTTTACCGCCGCCTTGGTTTCCATTACCACTGCCATTTCCGTTTCCGTTGTTTCCGGTATTGCCATTACTACCATTCCCACCGTTATTCCCACCTTGATTTCCGTTGCCGTTCCCATTTTGGCTGCCATTTCCACTGTTCGGCTGTCCATTAGGGTTTCCGTTATTAGGATTTCCGTTATTAGGGATTCCGGTTTGGTCTTCATTTTGATTGTCCTCTTCGTTACCACTGTCTTCTTCTACCTTGCCTTCATCAGTAGTATCTGGTTCCTCTTCGATTATTTCCTCTTCAGGTTCTTCTTCTGTAACAGCTCCAGGAACGGTTATCGCTGTTGCTGCGGCATTACTGCTTTTACCGTTAACCATTGCGACGACTTGGAATCTGTAAGTTGCACCAGGAGTGACACCTGAGACAGTATAGGACATAGAACCACTATTTTGAACGGTGCTGTATGATCCACCATCAACAGATTGGCTAACCTGGAATGAAGCTCCTCCATCTTTATAATTCCAGCTTAGCGAGATAGAATTGCTTGATTCGTTATAGCTTACTTGGAGACCGCTCGGTTTATCTGCTTTCGTATATTTCTTTGAAACTACTTTCGGCCCAGTGCCTTTTACGAAATATTCTATTGATACTTGATCTTTTGGTGTATAGCTGCTTGCTAATTGACCAGTACCTTTTTCAATTCGCTTCATTTCAACGCTCTTTGGTTTTTCCCAGTCAGAATCGTCACCTTTAGCAACCCTTTTAAGAACTTCTTTAAAGATTCTCTTTGAATAGTTCTGCTCGGTTTTCGTTAAGTATATCCGATCCTTCTTCGTTTCTTCATTTACAGGATAACCGGTCCAGACAGCAGCGGTATAGTTCGGATTATAACCGACGAACCAGCTATCTTTTGCCGCACCTGCTGGTATATTATTTTTCTGTTTTTCAATGTCAGAAAAGTTTGACGTACCTGTTTTACCAGCAATATTTAAATTAGGCACAGCAGCAGCTGTTCCAGTACCGGATTTAACGACTGATTTCATCATATCCGTTATCATGAACGCTGTATAATCGCTCATTGCCGGCTTTGCTTCAGGTTCCAAACTAACTTCTGTTCCATCGCTTAACACGATCTTTTTAACAGTATGTGGTTCAATATGAACACCGTTGTTTCCAAATGTGCTGAAAGCCCCAGCCATTTGCATCGGTGAAACACCTTTATCATCTTCACCGAAACCGCCGATCGAATAAGATTCATAAATATGATTAAGCGGGATACCGAGTCCTTTTGCAAAATCTTTCATTTTCTCTTCACCGACTTTTTCCTTTGCTGCTTGGAATGCCTTTAAAGCAGGAATATTTCGGGATTTGGCAAGTGCTGTACGAATTGTCATCGGACCCAGATGGTTCCTGTCAAAGTTTCTGATTGGTGTGCCGTTAGAATAAGTATACGGTTCATCATCTATCATTTCAGCTGTTGACCATTGTAAATACTCAATCGCCGGCGCGTAGTCCAGCACAGGTTTAATTGACGAACCAGGCTGGCGTCTAACATCTGTTGCATAGTTATAGCCGCCAATCGGCTGGTTTCTTCCACCGCCAATTGCGCGAATTTCCCCTGATTGTGTATCAATTAAAGCGACACCTGCTTGCATATTATCATTTTGATAATTAATAATATCTCCATTCAGCACTTCTTCTACATTTTCTTGTGCATCAGGGTCAAGCGTTGTGTAAATTTTTAAGCCTGCTGTACCAGCATCAAGGCCTGTCTTTTCCTTTACTTCCTCAATTACTTCCTCGACGAAAGCATGGTATGGATTTGCTTTTTCTTTTAATGGGACTAATGTAGAGTCAACAGGTACAGCTTTTGCCGCATCCGCCTCTGCCTGTGTAATAAAACCATGCTGAGCCATTAAATTTAAGACGATATTCCGTCTTTTTTCCGCGTTTTCAGGATGTTTCCGCGGATCATAATTATTAGGGCTTTGCGGCATTCCGGCAATCATTGCCGCCTCATGAAGCTCTAAATCATGTAAATCCTTTTTTCCGTAGAAAATTTCAGAAGCTTTTTGAACACCGTAAATATTACCTGCAAAATAAATTTTATTTAAATACATTTCTAATATTTCCTGCTTTGAATATTTTTGTTCAAGCTGGAATGAAAGCCATGCTTCTTTTACTTTACGGGTCATTGTTTTATCAGATGACAGAAGGGAGTTTTTGATTACCTGCTGTGTAATTGTACTTGCACCTTCCGCACCGAATCCTTCTTTTACGTTTGCAATGACAGCACCGCCTAAACGAATGAAGTCAACACCTTTATGCTCATAAAATCTGGCATCTTCCGTAGCTAATACTGCTTTTTCAAGAGTTTTAGGAATATCTTTGTATGGTACATACTGTCGTTTAATTTCTCCAAACTCTGTCACTTCATTTGTATTAACATCATAAAGTTTTGATGAGAAAGAATCTTTTAGTTTCTTTTCATCAAGAGGGGGAGCACTTGCAGCTATAACAGCAAATGTTACACCGCCAGTAACGATTCCAATAATACCTAAGGCTAAAAAAGTAAGAAAAATCTTTTTCCATAATGAACGCGGCTTTTTCGTCTTTTTTGAACCTTGATTTTGCTTCGGCTGCTTTGCAGCCAAAGCACGTTTGCGTTCTTCACGACTTTTATATTGTTCTGCCATTTTTGCTTCCAACCTTTCAAAACAAACTTAGTCGAAACTAATTAAAATATAGTTTATCGATAATTTTAATATAGTCAATCCGGGGCTGAAAACCAAGTGTCATTTTATGAGCACTTACATTTATTTCATCCATTGTAATTGATTTTCTGCCGCCGTTTTTCATTCGACCCCAAAATTTTAATAAAGCTTCTGCCTCTAATAAATAAATTTCATCAAATGCTGATAAAATAACAAAGCAGATCCCATCTTGAGCTAATACATTTTCCATATGTGAGACTTGATGCTCATGGAAATTTTGCAAAGGAAACGATGTTTTATTTTTTGTTTCTTTCGCCTCAAAATCAATATATTTTCCCCTGTATACTCCATTATAGTCCGTCGTTGATGACTGTTTGAAATAAGCCTCTTTTATAACAGCTGCACTTCTTTTCGGATAATGAACATTTACGATTTGCACGGGTGTCGGCTTTTTATGAATGACTGCTATATTATTTTCTAGATAATACAGATTTGTTTCATTCAAATCATCTTCTAATGTCATTCCGCGATTGCTGTATGTAATAGATTTTTTCCTTCGTTTTTCTATATCTTCTTTTGGCTTATAGACTTTTCCGTTAGGATAACGAAAAATCATAGATTCCCTCCTCTATTAAAGCTCCTTTTTATCATATCAAAAAAATGATAAAAAGTTTTGAAATTATTCATGAGTATGCCTTTGTTTAATAGGAAACGATAAGTGTAGAGGTGAAATGAGTGAAAAACAGCATCTTTTTATCATCTGAACCTGAACAATTTATCTCCTATATAAATAATACGACAGAAAAAGAAAATTACGACAATATATCGAGAACAAAAGCATATGCTGCCTATTTTGATCGGAATCGTGAAATTATGTGGCCGCTCCTGGCAAGTCTTGTGTCAAGAAATGCTGGCTGGAGTATGACTGATCTTCAGGGAAAATGGTTTCGAAAAGCTCTATCATTTGAACAAAGACATATATTATTTATGCTGTATGAAAAAGCAAACTGGATGATATTCTCTGATGCTTTTCCACAGTTATTAGTTTATGAATATTCAAAATATCATAATAAGCCTTATTTTTATTTGCTGGAATATTTTTCGATTTCAAGATTTATGATAAATGAATGGTCATATTTTTGGCAAAAGCGCGATAAGCATCGGCTCGTTACTTCATTAATTATTAATGAACAAAATGTCATCCAGCAGCCGATTATAGAAAATAAACAATTCGAGAAAAAAATATTTAAATCCATGCCGTATTTTGCCCAGGAAATCCTTCATTTTAACACGGTTTTGTTTCCTACATTAAATGGTCAATTATTCGGTTTTTCCGTTGTTAATTTTCAAAATCTCACAAAGCGGATTGAGCTTGGAAAAAAACTTGCCTGGCTTTTATTCTCTTCCTATCATTTTCATGAATTTTATATGTTTTCAAAAACTGTTACACATACTGGTTCAAGATTTGACTTTGAAAAGTTTTTTCCCGAAAAAAAGAAGCGGCAAACCCCGTTCTTACGTACCGCTTATCCAGCTGTTTCACATTATATAGACGAAACAAAGACAGATTGGTTTCATGGACAAAAAATAAATAAATGGTTTTTAAGTGCAGAAAAACAAAAGAAATATGAAATAACAGATTGGTATAAAGAAAAGCAAAGACAGCTGCATCTTTTCACACTTGTTGAAGAGTTTCGAGAGAGGTAAGTGCCAGGCTTCTTCACAAGTGAAATTATTCCAGTCCAAGAAGCTTGACACTTTAATTAATAATTTATGTAGATGGGCGATTTGGTCCATCTAATTTTTTATCTCCGATAGGAGTGTTATTACGTTCCTGTTTGCCTGCTTTTTGATTGTTTTTCTCCTGCTTCTTTGTCATCTGAAATCACCTCCTTTCTTTTATTGTTTACGATCGGATTCAAAATATGTCGAATAATATATAATAAATGAGTTTTTCTTCTTTCTTTGCCGAATAAGTACTAGTTTTGTCAAGTAGGGAGGTAAAAGGAAACGATTCCCGAATTCATATTATATTCGAAAGGGGGAGTTAGTAATGAAACGCCTCATTGACAGAGAAATAATTGAACAAAAATTGGCACAATTAGAAGAAGAAATTTCGATGTTAGAAGATAATTTAAATGAAAAATTATATAAGAAAAAAATGGGAGAAGAACAATTTATAGAGCGTATGGATGCAATAGATGACTGTCTGACAGAAGTCGGCTATTGTATGGAAGGAAATATGTTTACATTAGCTAGAAAACGAGAAAGAAGATTACGACCAGCATCGTATGAAATATTATCAAATCATGGATAGATGCAAAAGAAGTTAACGTCTGTTATGATGCTTTTTAGAGGTGAAAAAGTTGGAGGAACGTATTGTTTATTATTCAAAGCAGCTTCTTCTCTATAACGATGAGTGCTTAAACCGCTTTATGAATGGGATGAAAAAAGAAGATGTTCTTTTTTTCGAGCAAGTAAAGCCGGAATTTGAAGCAATTACAGAAGTTGCACGTAAATGGAAAGAAGAAGCTGTAAATTGGGTGAAAGAAAAGAAGCCTAAATATATTCATGAACTGCAAATTGATTCAACGATACAAAATATAGAACAGATTATTTTGCAGTCTTTTTATAAAGATACAAATAAACAAAGGTTTACAAATTTACATCATTCTGTCCAATATGTTTTGGACAGTATCATTTCGGAGACAGAAAAAAGCAATAAAGTTAATTTCTAAATTTGTATAATAATGAGCGGGGGTGCTAAAACCCCCCTGATCTCTGTTTCCTATTCTTTTATAATCGTAATTGGCTTTTCATTTTCAGAAGCTACTGTGTCAATGGAGTACTGAACGGTTTCTGTCTCTTTTTTTGCTGCTGCAAACCCATGCTGTGGCTTTGTTTGCTCATGTCCTTTTTCTTTATGGTTAAAATGGTGACCTCGTCCCATTCATATTCCCTCCCTATAGCTTTGGTTTAATAGAACATTATTTGAGTCAAGACTAATTATGTTCCTTGCGGGGAATTAGTCTCATTTTATAATGTGAGCTAGAAGCTAATTTAATATGTACACATATTTTGCCGGGGAGATGCACATTTAGACAGTGATTACATAGAGTAAAATAGCCGAACATTGAGTGAAAGAGGAGGGACTATTATGCATCCATATTTACGGTATGAACCATATCCTTACTACAAACGTCCAGTTGTTCAGAATGGATATATGCCATATTTCGGTAATAATTTTGGTCAGCCTTATCATCCATATGAGCAATATCAGCCAATTAATGCTGCGTATCAGCCTTATTCTTCTGGAACTGGCCAAATGGATTTTCCATACGCTAATCCATATCCGAAACGACCGCATGTTGCAAAACAGCAGCCGTCAGGCATTCAAACTGTTATGTCTCAATTTAAGAAAAAAGACGGACAATATGATATTAATAAAATGATGGATACAGCGGGACAGGTGATGAGTGCAGCAAACCAAATGGGCTCTTTATTTAAAGGGGTAACATCTATGTTTAAAAGATAAACGGGAACAGAGCATAAATATACAGTAAATCTAAAGGTTGGTTCTTTATAAAGAATCCTTGTCCTTTTCTTAATATAAAAGAGGATGATGATTGCCATCCTCTTTTAGTTGTTTTTATGTTTATTTTTAATTGGAAATTTAATGATTAAACGATTTTTTTCATAACTGGATTCTACATTTTCCGTATTTACATAATGGGGAAGAATGATAGTTCTAGAAAAGTTTCCTAAAGAAGAAATTTTTTTAAAGGTTGCATGCTGATCATTTATTTCTTCAATTTCAAGTTTATTTTCAATTGAAATTGTCAAATATTCGTCATGCAAATTAAAATTAATTTGTTCTTTTTTTATATTAGGTGTTAATACTTCGATTACATATTCATTTGTATAATAAAATGTATTTACTTTGAAATAAGGGATATTTAATGAATCAATCATGAGTTTCTCTTTTTCGTCAGCAAGCTGTCTAACAGGTGATAATTGAAAAAAACGGTCAACGATTTCAAGGAAAATTGATTCATCTTTTATATTATCCTTGTTTTTATAATCATCCATTTCGAGTCCTCCTAAAATGATATTTACAATGTAATATATGTTTTTACATATAAATCGTTATTTAGGTTTTAGTTGCAAGTATTTCCTCTTATGTTTACAATTCGCAATAGCGATAGATATTCTTTAACTTACGGAAGGAGAAAAATCATGTTTAAGAAGATGTTAAAAGAAGGGGCAGAAAAAACAATTCTGGAAGAATGTATTTTTGCACCTTTAAGCGGCAAGTTAATAAATATCGATGAAGTGCCAGACCCTGTTTTTTCCGAAAAAATGATGGGAGACGGTATGGCTGTTGAACCGACAGAAGGAAATGTTCTTGCACCTGTAGATGGAGAAGTGATTCAAATATTCCATGCTAAACATGCGATTGCCATTAGATCAGAGGGCGGGGCTGAAATTTTATTACATATTGGTCTAGAGACCGTCAGTTTAGATGGACAGGGATTTGAAGTTGTTGTTAAAGAAGGAGAAAAAGTAAAATCAGGTGACCTGCTCCTTACATTCGACCTCCCATTTATCCGGGAAAATGCGGCAAGCACAATTTCGCCAATCGTTATTACTAACGGTGAAATGATGGAAAGATTAACGAAAGAAAGAAGCGGCGCTGTTAAGGCTGGAATATCACCAATGTTTAGAATTCTCGCTAAATCATAAGAAGAGTTTAAAATTTATTAAGATTTATTAAGAATTTATTAAATTTGAATAATGGATTGAGGATTCAAGTAGAACGATGTAAAATTAATGACGGTATAATACATTTTAGGGAGAAGAGAAGATATGTACAAAGGTATTTTATACTTGTTTTTTTTCGTTCTACTGTTAACATTGTTTGTTTTTACTAACTTTAAAGAAAGTTTTTATGCAATGCTTTAAAATAGGTATTTGAATTAGTACATGTACACCCTTTTTATCATAGGTTGATAGTGTAGATAAAAAGATAGAAAGGGGATAGATAGTATGCATTGTCGACCAAAAGTTATGGCACCGATTATTCATCCAACTAAAAAGTGTTGTGTTAACACTTATTCAGAAACAATCGTACCTCACATTCATCCACAACATACAACAATCGTAAATCATGAGCATTATAAACATCAACACTATTTCCCGCAATCAACATCGGTGGTCAATGAAGTTACAAACCAGCATTTTGCAAGTCTAGGACCTGCTCCATTTCCTAGACCTAGACCGGGATTTGGCGGTTTTGGCGGACCAGGTGGACCAGGCGTATTTCCTGGATATGGACCTTTCGGCAGATAGCCATATTTAAAGGGACTGTTTTTAGAGCAGCTCCCTTTTATTCATAAAAGGTGGAATCAATGGTAAGAATATTAGCAATATCAGGTTATAAGCCATTTGAGTTAGGAATATTTAAACAAGAGCATGAAGGTATCACTTACATAAAAAAGGCCATTAAGAAAACACTTATTCCGCTTATTGAAGACGGTTTGGAATGGGTTTTAATAAGCGGTCAATTAGGGGTAGAGCTGTGGGCTGCTGAAATTGTATATGAATTAAGGGAAGAGTATCCCGAATTAAAGCTTGCCTTATTAACCCCATATTTAAATCAAGAGGTTAAATGGAAAGAGGATAATATGGAGTACTACGAGTATATTGCCTCACAAGCAGACTTCGTTGACTCGATTACAAAAAGGGATTATGAGAGTCCAGTTCAATTACGGCAAAAAAATATCTTCCATGTAGAGAAAAGTGATGCCCTGCTTTTAGTATATGATGAAGAAAAGGATGGGACACCGAAATATTTATTAGAAACAGGAAAAAAGAAACAGGAAAAGGTCGATTATCCAATTTTCCTTATTGGGTTCTATGAGTTACAAATGATTGTTGAAGAAGAAAATTTAAAAAACAATGACTTTTGACTCTATCCTCTTTTGCGTATACAGATTAAAGTAATAAAAGAAAATTGACAATTTCCATAAATTCTGAAAAAATATAAGGTGATGACTTCGTATTAATGAGGTGAAAGATATGCTTGCAGATAAATTGAAATTAACTGCTAAAGAAATATTAGAAAAAGAATTTAAACAGGCAATGAGAGGCTATAAACAGGAAGATGTGGATAAATTTCTCGATCTTGTTATTAAAGACTATGAAACATTGCATCAGGAAATAGAGGATTTGCAGCAGGAAAATTTAAGGCTTAGAAAACAAGTAGATGATTCTTATAAAAAACCGCAGCAGCCAGTACAGACGAATACAACGAATTTTGATATTTTAAAGCGTCTTTCAAATCTTGAAAAGCATGTATTTGGAAGCAAACTTTACGATTGATTTTTGTAAAAATTTACACTTGCATTGTTTTTGCACTTTTATTATAATTATTTATGCTGTCCGGTAATAACGTTCAGGTAATCGCTGCAATTCTTTTTTGAATTGTAGAGGAAAGTCCATGCTCGCACGGTGCTGAGATGCCCGTAGTGTTCGTGCCTAGCGAATTCATAAGCTAGGGCAGCCGGGATTCCGGCTGACGGCAAGGAAAAAGCCTAAGTCGCTCAGGCGATATGGCTTGACTACTTTGAAAGTGCCACAGTGACGTAGTCTTACAAGAAATTGTAAGAGTGGAACGGGTAAACCCCTCGAGCGAGAAACCCAAATAATGGTAGGGGCATCCTCCTGAAGGAATTGAACAAAGGGAGGGACAGGAAATATATATTTCCTGTAGATAGATGATTACCACCTGAGTACGAGGCTTTTGCCGTTTGCAGTACGATGGAACAAAACATGGCTTATCGAACGTTATTAAACAGTATTATTTTGAAGCTTAAGCTCTCCGATTGGAGAGCTTTTCATTTGTACATGAATACATATATATTGTGTTATGATAGATTAACTAATAATTGAAAGCAAGGTGACTTAATGGGTAAGCTAACATTGATTGCAACTTCAGCGATGGGGCTTGAAGCTGTTGTGGGAAAAGAAGTGAAAGATCTGGGATATGATTGTACGGTTGAAAATGGAAAAGTTATTTTTGAGGCAGATGAACTAGCTATTTGCCGCAGTAATTTATGGTTAAGAACAGCAGACCGTATTAAAATTAAAGTAGGAGAATTTAAAGCAAGAACATTTGATGAATTGTTTGAGGCGACTAAAAGTTTAAATTGGGGAGATTATTTGCCTGAAAACGCAGAATTTCCTGTTATCGGTAAATCGGTCAAATCAACGTTGGCGAGTGTTCCTGACTGCCAAAGCATCGTGAAAAAAGCGATTGTTGAAAACTTGAAAAAACATTATAAGAAAACATCTGCATGGCTCGAGGAAAACGGTCCATTTTACAGAGTAGAAGTAGCTCTTTTAAAAGATGTTGCGACATTAACAATTGATGCAAGCGGTTCAGGTTTACATAAGCGAGGATTTAGAACAGATCAGGGACAAGCCCCTATTAAAGAAACATTAGCAGCAGCGATGGTTTTATTAACAAATTGGAAGCCGGATCGTCCTTTTGTTGATCCGTTTTGCGGATCGGGAACAATTCCAATTGAGGCAGCTCTTATCGGACAAAATATAGCGCCAGGTTTTAACCGTGATTTTGTGTCGGAAGACTGGCACTGGATCGGCAAAGACAAGTGGAATACAGCTCGTCAAGAAGTAGAAGATAAAGCAAACTATGACCAGCCTCTTGAAATACATGGACATGATATCGACCATCGTATGATCCGAATCGCAGAAGCAAACGCGGAAGAAGCAGGTTTCAATGATTTAATTACTTTTAAACAAATGCAGGTGAAAGATTTTACAACGAGGCAGGAATATGGCACAATTGTCGGCAACCCACCATACGGCGAACGTCTCGGTGAAAAGAAAGCTGTGGAACAAATGTACCGCGAGATGGGGAAAGCATTCGAACCGCTTGATACGTGGAGCATTTACATGCTGACATCAAATGAGAACTTTGAGACTCTTTACGGCAAGCCTGCAACGAAGAAAAGAAAGCTGTTTAACGGCTTTATTCGAACAGATTACTATCAATATTGGGGGAAACGTCCGCCTAGAAACTGATTCATATTCGAATATGTTAGTATAAAATATATTTTACTGCATACAATAAGAACATTCTTGATTTTTTTATGGGGAGTGTATCTATTGTATAAAAACGATCAATTTCATTTAATTTCAAAAGCTTTACAGCATACACAGCATTCATTAAATGAACACGGGTACGGCACCGAACTTGAAAGCTTCAACCATGCAAAAGAAGACTTCATAAAAGCAGTGGCACATGCTTCTGACTTAAATAATGAAATGCTCATCAGGACTCTTTATACAGAATAAAGAGAGCTGTATTAAATAATGGATTTCAACAAGGGTTTGTGTTAAAACTTTGTTGATTTTTGGTTCATCCATTTGAAAGCTCTGCTTGCAAATGCCTTTCAGCTAATGCTGAAAGGGCTCAAATTTATAAAAATTGGAAGAAAAGCTCGCTTTTCTCTCCATTTTTATAAATTTGAGCAAGATGAACCAAAAATCGTACACTATACTGAGTTTTTATCAAATCTATGTTGGAACATTAATTTTATATCTGACATAGACATCTCCGTTTACTACTTCAAGATGTCTGTTTTTGTTTGCTGTCAAAATTGACTTTTTATAGCAGGAATGAAATAATATTTATTTGTGAGTTTATTAAGAGGTTGGAGGTACGTCTATGGGCACGTCGCGTTTACCTTTTGCGATTACGAAAGATGAAAATTTTTATGAAGCGTTAAATAATTGGATTGGTGATCTCTTTTACGATATACTCCCTGAAAAAGGCTTTGAACTGAGAGACGAACAAATCTTTATGGCCTTTCAGCTTGAAAGAGCTTATCAGGAGAAGAAAGTAATGTTTGCTGAAGCTGGAGTCGGTACAGGTAAAACGATCGTTTATTTGCTGTACGCTTTAAGCTATGCCCGCTATACTGGAAAACCTGCAATTATCGCTTGTGCGGATGAAACATTAATTGAACAGCTTGTAAAACAAGAGGGAGATATTGCTAAATTAACGAAATATTTAGATTTAAATATTGATGTAAGATTAAGTAAATCCCATAGTCAATACTTATGTTTAAATAAATTGGATACGGTTATTCAAAAAGATGGCGATGATAAATATTTAGATTTGTATGAATCATTACCAGAGTTTGTTCATGAAACAGCAGGAATGCAAAAATTTTCACCTTATGGAGACCGGAAAGAATATGGTGAATTTTCAGATGAAGAATGGGAAAAACTTGGCTGGGACAGTTTTCAGGACTGTTTTTCCTGTAGTCAGAGACATCGCTGCGGACTGACATTGTCACGGGATTATTACCGTAGATCAACGGATTTAATTGTCTGTTCACATGACTTTTTTATGGAACATATTTGGACATACGATTCAAGGAAGCGTGAAGGACAATTACCGCTCCTTCCTGAATTCAGCAGTGTTGTCTTTGATGAGGGACATTTATTAGAGTTTGCTGCGCAAAAAGCATTAACATACCGTGTGAAGCAGAGTACGCTTCAACTGTATTTAGAAAGACTTCTGCAAAATGAAATTCGCGAAGAGTTTGCATACTTGGTGGAGGATGCTTTAACGATTAATGATGAATTTTATGATTTATTAAAGGACAGTGCCATTCCTGTTGAAGGCTCAAACCGCCTGAAAATAGAAGAAACGAAAAAACTTCTGCAAGTTGGAAAGCAATTAGAGAAAAAGCTCTCTGAAATAAGTGAAGCGCTCGTATTTGAAGGAGAGCTTTATACAATTGATGAATACGAATTAAAAATTGTTGAGGAATATATTGAACAGATGGAATATTCTTTATCTCTTTTTAATGGAAATAATAATTCTGTTAGCTGGATTGAAGAGAAAGAGCATGATTACAGCCTTGTTATTATGCCGAGAAAAGTAGAGGAAGTATTAAAGGAAAAAGTATTTTCTAAGAAAATCCCGTTTGTTTTCTCATCTGCGACACTTTCGAGTAACAGCTCATTTGATTATCTTGCAAAAAGCTTAGGGATTGAAAGCTATTTATCATTATCTGTGGAATCTCCATTTGATTATGAGGAACAGATGAAAATATCAATCGCGCAGAATAAATCATTAGAGCAGAAACTCGTTCATACTGCCAGCGAGCTGAACAGAAGCGGCGGACGAGCATTAGTGCTCTTCTCTACTAAAGAAGAATTGAAGTGGTTTAAACAAAATATTGATTCTGCGGCAATGAGCTTCCCTATTTATTATGAAGGGGATCAGGAAATAAGCAAGCTCGTAAGCTTATTCCAGCAAGAAGAGCAGTCTGTGCTTTGTGCTGTCCATTTATGGGAAGGGCTAGATATTCCAGGTGAGGCGTTAACGAATGTCATTATATGGTCTCTGCCATATCCTCCGGAGGATCCTGTATTTGAAGCGAAAAGAAATGAAGCAGGCGATCCATTTACAGAAGTAGATCTGCCTTATATGATTTTAAGATTAAGACAAGGGATCGGCAGATTAATTCGTACGAGTAATGATAAAGGAACGATTACTATTTTTACGGGGGAAGCTGACGAAAAAATAATGAAAAACATTACAGAAATATTGCCAGTTTCTCCAGTTGTTGAATAGAATTAGTAAGGAAAGGTCTGGGTTTAGCCAGGCCTTTTTTAAATAAAACTTTGGGAGTGAGCATTTTGCCTAATAAACAATTGGAAGAAGAGTTTTTAGAGTACATAAAGAAAATGCAAAGCTATGAAGAAGCGATTAGTATGCTGTATTGGGATTTAAGGACCGGAGCACCGAAAAAAGGGGTAAACCAGCGTTCAGAAACGATTGGAATGCTATCAACAGAAGCTTTTCAAATGCTTGTCAGTGAACGGATGAATGAGTATTTAACGAAGCTGTCAGAAGAGACAGTATTTCACACATTATCTCCATTAACACAAAAAGCAGTTGAATTATTGAAAAAAGAATATAAAAAAAATAAAATGATCCCACCTAAAGAATATGAAGAGTATGTTATTCTTTGTTCAAAAGCGGAATCAGCATGGGAAGAAGCGAAAGAAAAATCTGATTTTCATTTATTTGCTCCGTATTTAAAGCAAATCGTTGATTATAATAAAAAATTAATCGGTTATTGGGGCTATAAAGACCATAAATATAATACTTTATTAGAGGAATATGAACCGGGAATGACGGTAGAAATTTTAGATAAAGTGTTTTCACAAGTACGTGATGCTATCGTTCCGCTCGTAAAAGAAATTAACAGCTCTCCTAATAAACCAGAAACAGAGTTCTTATATAAATACTTTCCAAAAGAGAAGCAGAAGCAATTCAGCGAGTTTATTTTAAAAGAAATCGGTTATGATTTCGAAGCAGGAAGGCTTGATGAGACGACACATCCATTTGAAATTTCATTAAATCGTGGGGATGTGCGGGTAACAACAAAATATGATGAAAATGATTTTCGAACAGCAATTTTTGGAACGATTCATGAATGCGGCCATGCAATATATGAACAAAATGTAAGTGAAACATTAGAAGGAACATTTTTATGCAGCGGGACTTCCATGGGAATCCATGAATCACAATCTTTGTTTTATGAAAATTTTATCGGCCGGAATGAAGCGTTCTGGGAACGTTATTATAACAATCTAAAAGGATATTCTAAAGAGCAGTTTCTTGATGTACCATTACAAGATTTTTACCGGGCTATTAATGAATCAAAATCTTCTCTTATTAGAATTGAGGCAGATGAATTAACATATACACTGCATATTATCATTCGTTATGAAATTGAAAAGGCTTTGTTTAATAATGAAATTTTAGTGGAAGATCTTCCAAAAATTTGGAATGAAAAATACGAACAATACTTGGGTATTACACCGAAAAATGATGCGGAAGGTGTACTGCAGGATGTCCATTGGTCAGATGGCAGTTTCGGTTATTTCCCTTCATACGCTTTAGGCTTAATATATGCGGCTCAGTTCCGCCATGCAATGTTAAAGGAGCTGCCTAACTTAGAGGAGCTTATTAGAACTGACAGGTTTGAAGAAATAAAAGGGTGGCTGACAAGAAATATCCATCAGTTCGGTAAAATGAAAGAGCCGCTCCATATTTTACAAGATGTTACTGGAGAAGGTTTAAACGCAGAGTATCTAATAAAATATCTTGACGAAAAATATCGAAACATATATCATATTTAGAATAAAGCAGGATTTAATAGATTAAATACGAACGATAAAACTTCTAAATAGTGTAAATATTCGCTTTTGGAGAAAAATATCTTTTCAATTTCATTTTTTACTGGTATACTAAGTTTAAATTAAATAATGACTCATATAATCACGGGAATATGGCCCGGAAGTTTCTACCGAATTACCGTAAATAATTCGACTATGAGTGAGTATAGATTGCATTTTAAATAGGGTACAGTAATGATAAGTATCTCTATTTTAAATTTCTAAAAGGCAGCGTTACTTCACTCGTTTTAAAAAGTGGAATAATGCTGCCTTTTTCACTTATGGAGGAGAAAATAAATGGAACTTCTTAAACAAAGAATTGAAAAAGACGGTTTAGCTCTTAATGAACATGTACTGAAAGTTGACTCATTTTTAAATCATCAGATTGATCCGGTTTTAATGCAGGAAATAGGAAAAGAGTTTGCAGAAAGATTTAAAGATGCAGGAGTAACAAAAATTCTTACATTAGAATCTTCAGGTATTGCTCCATCAGTAATGGCTGCTCTTGAGCTTGGGGTATCAGTTGTATTTGCCAGAAAACGCAAATCATTAACATTAACAGATGATTTAGTAACAGCAACTGTTTATTCTTACACAAAGCAGGAATCAAATACGATCGCTGTTTCATCAAGATTTATTAAGAAAGAAGATACTGTTTTAATTATCGATGATTTCTTAGCAAATGGAGAAGCTGCAAAGGGATTAATTGAAGTTGTAGAATCAATCGGTGCTAAAGTTGCCGGTGTTGGTATCGTTATTGAAAAATCATTCCAACCAGGGGCAGATGAAATTGAAAGCAAAGGCTATCGTCTCGAATCACTAGCAAGAGTAGAATCATTAAAAGCTGGTGAAGTAACATTTAAAGACGAGAAAGCGGAGGTTGTTAAATGAACAATACATTCAAAGACCTATCTTTAGGTTTCCAGCACGTACTTGCTATGTACGCTGGAGCAATTCTTGTTCCAATTATTGTTGGTGGGGCTCTTGGATTTAACAGTGCACAATTAACGTATTTAGTTGCAATTGATATATTCATGTGCGGTGTCGCAACATTTTTCCAAGTATGGAAAAACCGTTACTTTGGGCTCGGTTTGCCAGTCGTATTAGGCTGTACATTTACAGCCGTTCTGCCGATGATTGATATCGGTACTCATTATGGTGTTTCTGCTATTTATGGAGCTGTTTTAGTATCTGGTATATTCGTTATGATCATTGCTCCATTTTTCAGTCATCTCGTTAAGTTTTTCCCACCGGTTGTTACTGGCTCAGTTGTTACAATTATTGGGGTTACATTAATACCTGTTGCCATGAATAATATGGCGGGCGGTCAAGGCGCTCCTGATTTCGGTTCAACAGAAAATCTTATCCTTTCGTTTACAGTTCTAGTATTAATTATTATTTTAAATCGTTTTGCTAAAGGATTTATTCGTTCTATTTCTATTTTAATCGGGATTTTAACTGGAACAGTGATCGCAGCATTTATGGGTAAAGTGAATTTCCAAGCTGTTCATGATGCATCATGGCTCGCAATCGGAAAGCCTTTCTATTTCGGCACACCTACATTTGAAATTGCACCGATTATTACAATGATTATCGTTGCAGTCGTTAGTATGGTTGAATCAACAGGTGTTTTCTTTGCATTAAGTGATATCTGTGGAAAGAAACTAACGAGAGAAGATCTAGTAAGAGGATACCGTTCAGAAGGTTTAGCTTACACTTTAGGAGCTATTTTCAACGCATTCCCTTACACAACGTTTTCTCAAAACGTAGGTTTAGTTCAAATGTCAGGAGTTCGCAAAAATAAGATTATTTATATTATGGTAGCAATGCTTATCTGTTTAGGTTTAATTCCTAAAATTGCAGCAGCAGCAACGGTTATTCCAACAGCTGTTCTAGGCGGAGCAATGCTTGCAATGTTCGGTACGGTTATGGCTTACGGTATTAAAATGCTGGCTAAAGTAGATTTCTCATCAGAACAGAATCTATTTATTGTTGCTTGTTCAGTCGGTTTAGGACTTGGGGTAACAGTTGTGCCAGATATGTTCAAAGTTTTACCTGCAGAATTAAAGATTTTAACAAACAGTGGAATTGTAGCTGGTAGTTTGGCAGCTATTGCATTAAATGTTCTCTTTAATGTTATTGGCGGTAAGAAGAAACAAGCAGAAGTTGCTGTTGAGAAAGCTTCATAAAATATAATGTTATGCCTGTATTCATTCTTATTAGAGTGAATACAGGCATTTTTTTGTTCACAAGGAACATCAAGAAAACTTATATAAGTAGAAGACATATAAATATCCTACTAATGGAAGATTTATTTTATATCATAGCGGGTATATTATATTATTAACGTTAAGTCATTATTCTAAATGGAAGCAAGTATAATGTCTAATAGCTGCAATTGTATAAAATGCTATGGGATGATAAAGACTAGTAAAAAAGTTCTTGAGGTGATGAAAAATGAATTTATTTCAATCTATTTTAGATTGGAAAGCGATAAAAGAAGCACATCATCGGGAAAAAATGCAATCGTTAGGGAAATGTCCGGACTGTAATGGAAGAGGTTTTACACCGGCATATTTAGAAGTTTATTCCCCATCATTTGACTGCTCCAGCTGTGAAGGGTCCGGTATGTATTCTGACTGGGAACGAATTTATTAAAGATGGGCAGAATATTTCTCGTTATTTTCGGTTCATTGCTTGTCGCCTTTGCATATAATTTCTTTCTTATCCCGCATCATATACTAAGCAGCGGTTTAAGCGGAATTGCGATTATGCTTGGGATTATTACGCCTTTAAATACGGGGCTGCTGAACCTATTATTAAATCTTCCGCTTTTAATATTAGGAATTTTAAAGCTTGGAAAGAAGTTTATTTTCTTAACGATTTTATCGGTCGTTACTTTATCGATCAGTCTCTACATAGTACCGATTAAGCAAATTTCAACAGAACCTTTGCTGTCTTCCTTATTTGGTGGTGTCTTAACCGGAGTAGGGGCAGGATTAATTTTCCGTGCAGCCGGTTCATCGGGCGGTTTTGATATTGTCGCGATGCTGCTTGCGAAAAAGAGAGACTTTCCATTAGGAACATTAATCACACTTATGAATGCGGTTGTCGTCATTATTTCCGGTTTTGTTTTTACATGGGATGCAGCTTTATATACATTAGTTGCTATCTATGCTACTGGAAAAGTAATTGATACTGTTCATACGAAACATATTAAATTAACTTTAATGATTATTACGAATAAAGGGGATGAGTTAAAACAAATACTGCTTGAAAATTTGTACCGGGGTATTACAGTGATGGACGGAGAAGGGGCATACTCGGGCGAAAAAAGGAAAGTGCTCATGACGGTTATAACGCGTTATGAATTAACAGATGTGAAAAATCTCATTAGTAAAACAGATCCGAATGCGTTCGTTAATATTACGGTAACGACAGAAGTAATAGGCTCTTTTCATCGAAGTTAATTGTTTTCCAATATTTATATAATGTAATAATTAGTAAACATAAATTATAATAAATATGCACAGCAACAGCTCCTTTAAAACGTTTAGCTTTTCCTTTTACTAGGGAAGGCTTTTTTCGTTTGTATAAAATTAATTTTATGGGAAATATTAGGTTAAAGAAAATGAAGGGTGATTATACATATGGCTTTTATCATTTCTGTCGGCAAAGGTATTCCCGAATATGAATTAACACAAGATTATATGATTACATTTGTAAGAGAACTTTTCGGACATCGTTTCACAGATATTGACCGTTTATTAACGGTATTTCCTAACAGTGAAATTAAAACGAGGCAATTTGTAAAAGAAATAGACTGGTATAAACACACGCATTCATTCGCAGAGAAGAATGATGAATATATAAAGAAAACGGTTGAATTAAGTGTAAAAGCAATTGAGAATTGTTTGAGAAATGAGGAATTATTAACTCGTTCGATTTCATATGATGAAATTGACGCAATTATTTTTATTTCAAGCTCTGGTATTGCAACACCGAGCATTGATGCCAAGGTAATGAACTGTCTGCCTTTTAAGGAAACAGCAAAGCGTATTCCTATTTGGGGTTTAGGCTGTGCGGGCGGTGCTGCCGGTATTTCACGGGCATATGAATATTGCAGAGCGTTCCCGGAAGCGAAAGTACTCGTTATTGCGGCAGAACTATGCAGTTTAACATTCCAGCATGATGATCTTTCTAAAGCAAATTTAATCGGTACATCTCTTTTCGGAGACGGGGTTGCATGTACTTTAATTGCAGGAGAGAAGGCAGCTGAACAACTGAAGCAGGATTTACGTTTCCCTTCTATTCCGAAAATCATAGAAACGAGATCAACGCTTATGAAAGATTCTGAAGATGTAATGGGGTGGGACATAAAAGATAATGGGCTTTATGTTATTTTTTCCCGCCATATTCCGGCTATTATAAAGAAGTGGCTGAAACCGAATGTGGAAGCATTTCTTGAGGAAAACGGTCTTCATACAAGCGAGATCAGCCATTTTCTTGCACATCCGGGAGGAAAGAAGGTAATCGAAGCATATAAAGACGGCTTAGGATTTACAGATGATCATCTTTATGTATCAAAAGAAGTGTTAGAGCAGCATGGAAACATGTCATCCGTTACAGTCATGTACGTCATAAGCGAGTACTTGGAAAGACAGATAGGTAAAGATGGTGAATTCGGTCTGATCGGCGCTCTCGGTCCAGGCTTTAGTTCAGAGCTTTTATTTATCGAGTGGAAGGGTGTATAGCCATGTTCACTGTCTTATTTACTATTCTTGTCATACAGCGGATAACAGAGCTTTTTATTGCGAAGAGAAACGAGAAATGGATGATGGCAAAAGGCGGTGTGAAGCACGGAGAAAAACATTATCCGTTGATCGTTGTTGTTCATACACTGTTTTTAATTTCTTTAATAACCGAGGTGACTGTATTTCATAAAGGATTATCGTCCCTTTGGTCATTCATTCTTCCGTTTCTTTTATTAACACAAATAATCCGCTACTGGGCTGTTATGTCGC
Source organism: Metabacillus fastidiosus NBRC 101226 (assembly GCF_001591625.1). GTDB lineage: Bacteria > Bacillota > Bacilli > Bacillales > Bacillaceae > Metabacillus > Metabacillus fastidiosus. Next base: position 459 of record NZ_BCVG01000039.1, on the reverse strand, counting down.
TCGGTCCATACTGGAATACGAAAATTATTATTCTTCCTGACAGCGAAGTCGTTGCAAAAGGGCCGTACCGCTTTATGAGACACCCGAATTATGTCGTCGTTGCTCTTGAAATACTGTTTATCCCGCTTTTATTTAATGCGTATATAACAGCTGTTTTATTCACGATATTAAATATTTTCCTTATGATTATAAGAATTCCAGAAGAGGAAAAAGCATTACAGCTGCACACTGACTATAAGAACACATTTGAAGAAAAGTATCGTTTTTTTCCTAAAAAGTCAAATTAATTATTGAAAATGATTATCATTGATGATAAGCTAAGTTTAGAAATGATAAGGATTCTCAATAAAAAATTGGAGGTTGTTACATATGACAATGTTATTTGTCGGATGTACTGTCGTTGTATACAGTATTGTAACAGGTTTTATTTTAAGAAAAGTAGATACTTCCTACTAAATA
>NZ_BCVG01000038.1 GCF_001591625.1 Metabacillus fastidiosus NBRC 101226 | reverse complement strand
TTACTGCTCGTTAAGGCTGGGATAAATTATATCTTTAATAGGAGGATCACATGCGAGCTGTCACTTATGAAGGGAAACACGAGGTTGCTGTAAAAACAGTTGAAGCACCGAGAATCCAAGATCGTCAGGATGTCATTATAAAAATTACTTCAACAGCAATATGCGGTTCAGATCTTCATCTGTATCAAGGGAATTTCCCTTTGCCTATCGGTTATATTATCGGTCATGAACCGATGGGAATTGTAGAAGAGGTTGGACCTGATGTAACAAAAGTGAAAAAAGGGGATCGTGTCGTCATTCCATTTACAGTAGCATGTGGAACTTGTCCATACTGTCTCGATGACTTAGAAAGCCAGTGCGATAATTCAAATCCCCATTATGACTCCGGCGGCTATTTTGGCTACTCGGAGAAATTTGGTAACTATCCTGGTGGACAAGCAGAATATTTAAGAGTACCTTTTGGCAATTATACTCCATTTGTTATTCCAGAAAACTGTGAGCTTGAAGATGAATCATTATTATTTTTATCAGATGTTCTCCCTACTGCCTATTGGAGCGTTGAACATGCAGGTGTAAAAAAAGGTGATACAGTCATTGTCCTAGGGTGTGGTCCTGTCGGATTAATGGCACAGCAATTCGCCTGGCAAAAAGGGGCAGAACGGGTTATAGCTGTAGATTATATTGAAAATAGACTGGAACATTCTAATAAAATGAATAAAACAGAAATATTCGATTTCACAAAATACGACGATATGGGAGAAACGTTAAAAGAACTGACAAAAGGTGGTGCTGATATCGTTATTGACTGTGTCGGAATGGATGGGAAAAAATCACCGCTTGAATGGGCTGGTCAAAAGTTAAAGCTTACTGGAGGAACGATTGGACCGATTCAAATCGCGACAAAGGCGGTTCGAAAAGGCGGGACATTACAGCTGACTGGTGTTTATGGCGGTCTATATCAGATGTTCCCATTAGGTCCTTTTTTCTCAAGAAATATTACGATAAAAATGGGACTAGCACCAGCACGTCACTATATGCCTCGTTTATATGAACAAATTACAAATGGACATATTGATCCTACAAAGATCATTACACATAAGCTTCCGTTAGAAGAAGCACCGCATGGCTATAAAATATTTAATGATAAAGAGGATAATTGTATTAAAGTCATTTTAAAGCCTTAAATAGAAAGGGGCCGCCAAAAAAGCAGCCCACTTTCCCTCATTCACCACTAGAAAAAATTAGTATCCGCCGCCAACATAAGCAGCACCAACAATAATTAAAAGAATGAATAGAACAACGATTAATGCAAATCCAGCTCCATATCCACCATTACCTTGGTAACCCATTATTACCACCTCTCTTTCAATCGGCTTACAGATATTCTATGCTTTGATTTATGAAAGGAAATGGACAATCGTTTGGAGGAATAAAATTAAGAATTATACCTATACTTTCCATTACTTTTACAAGAACGTATGGAAAAACTAATAATTGAGGTGATAATATGGATAAGGAAGAGAATTACACTGACTTTTCAAATGTAGAAAAACAGAGAAATTTTTTAACTGCAGAAGATTATCCAGAAGGTCCTTACGGTGCACCAAGAGGCAATGATACACCAGTTGAGAATAAAAGCACTCCTTGGGAAGATGGCCAGCAATTTTATACGAATTCCACTTATGAATTCAGAAATCTGCATCAGGACCTCCCTCGCCAATTCCCTCAGGCACACGAGACAAATGATGAAAAAAGCAGAAATGAAGAACAGCCATATACGAAACCAGAAGAAAGCTAAAGTCTTTTCCACTTTAGCTTTCTCCCTATATAAATTGCTTATTCGTACCCTTTTTTCGGAATCTCATCAACTGTGCCGTCTTCTCTTTCAATAACCGCATCAATAGTTCCTTCCATATAATTATCAGATACTTGTTCATGCGTAACTGCAAGACCCGATGAGAGAGTATCTTCCTTGTTGTCATAATCAGAAACATTATAATGCTTACCAGCAATATGTGCGCTGTTTACTTTTTGCTTTTTTTCCATTATCCTCACTCCTCTTTTAATTCTTCCTACAAACATACTATTTGTTAATGGAAATCGTTTTAAACATGTGGAATGAAAATAATTGAAATGGGCAAATTAGAATGAAATAAAATTTAGAAATGCAGGTGAGTATGATGAGGAATCACAATAAGGATAAGCAATTTCAAACAGATCATCAATATACAATGCCAGATGCACTGAAACAAAAAAGAGATTACCATTACAGAGTCGGTTACGAGGCATCGACTAATAATAATACAGATCCGTCACATAGTGAAAAAGGAAAAAGAACATAAAGGAGCAAGACTTCTGTCCGCTCCTTCTTTTTAAGATGGATCTACTTCATCAAAAGACATCGTAACAACTTTTGTAGAGTCTCCCTCTTGTATTTCTTGTTTTGTTGCGTTTTCATTAAGTTCTTCGTGATCATCCATTCCAGGGGCAATTTTATTTTTGTCAATCTTATTTATTTTTTTCATTTGAAATCATCCTTTCAAATGTAGCTTTCCCCTATCACGTTGTACTTTATTACGCATTTGTAGCATCTTTGCTTGTCAGTTTTACCGTAACTGTTTTTTGTTCTTTTCCACGGTAAAATTTCACTTTAATTTCATCTCCGATATTAGTAGATGTATAAAGCAATCTTCTTAAATCATTTGTTGTTTTCACTTCTTCACCATCAATAGCAGTAATAACATCCAGCTTTTGCAAACCGGCAACCTGTGCAGGTGAATTAGGTGAGACGCTGGCAATAATTACACCTTCTGTCATATTCTCCGGCAAGCCTATATTTTCTTGTAACTGATATTGAGGAAACTCACTTACATCTCTTAAACCGACACCAAGAAATGGTCTTTGTACTTTTCCTGTCTCTAATAATTGTCCAGCCACTTGCATAACATCATTACTAGGAACAGCAAAACCAATTCCTTCTACACCGGTTTGACCAATTTTTAATGTATTAATTCCGATTACTTCTCCGCTCATGTTAATAAGCGGACCTCCGCTGTTCCCCGGATTGATCGCAGCATCTGTCTGCAGTACATTTAATCCCCATGTACCTTCGCTTGTATTCGTATTAATTGTACGGTCCTTTCCGCTAATAATTCCTTGTGTGACAGTACTGTACAGATCAAGTCCAAGCGGATTCCCAATTGCAATCACGTTCTCCCCTGTACGAAGCTTCGAAGAGTCACCAAATTTCGCGATAGCTTTTACATTTTTACTATCAATTTTCAGAACAGCAATATCTGTTAGCGGATCTGTTCCGATAAGCTCTGCACTCACTTTTTCACCGTTATGAAGGGTTACTTCAATTGCTTGTGATCCTTCAATTACATGATTATTCGTAATAATAAATGCGTCTTTTCCAGATTGTTTAAAAATCACACCAGACCCTGTCCCTGCTTCCACTGTTTCCATGCCTTCATCAAAGAAACTGGAGCTTTGCTGCATATTCGTAATACCGATAATCGCCGGTGACAGGCTGTCAACAATATCTGCAATACTGCCGCCAGCTTTCAGCTCTTTCGTTGCAACCGGCACAGATGCTTCTTCAGCATAATTTTTAGCTTGACTAATAGCTGCTTCCTGACCAGGCTGCTGTTCATCCTCATTAAATGTCATCACACCTAATACTAAAGCACCACCTAATGCTCCGCTAATTAATGAAGTAAGAATTGTTTTACCAGTACCCTTTTTCTTATTCTCATATTTTGCATTTTCAAATTCATCATAGTATCCCATAAAAGAACACCCTCCTTATTTACGATTTTCATTCGCTTCATCGTTACTTTTATTTTACTGAAGAATTTTGGTGGAATTATGAAAGAATTATGGGAAATTATGAAAAGCTATTATTACTTATTTTCATAATTGTATAATAATTATGAAGGAGTGTGAAAAAACTTGGATTACATTATTTATCTCGTAGAAGATGAAGCAAACTTAAATGAACTATTAACAACGTATTTAAAAAATGAAAGCTGGTCGGTTTCCTCTTTTCAAACTGGGGAAGCAGCTAGAAAAGTAATAAACAAGCCGCCTCATTTATGGATTCTAGATATTATGTTACCCGATATTGACGGCTACAAACTCATTCGGGAAATTAAAGCAACAACACCAGAAGTACCCGTCATTTTTATTTCAGCAAGAGATGCTGATATTGATAGAATTCTCGGTTTAGAGCTTGGCAGCGATGATTATATTGCAAAACCATTTCTACCGAGAGAGCTCGTCATTCGCGCCCAAAAATTATTGGCTCGTACTTATGAAAATGCTGCTAATCAAAGGCGCTCCCTCGCACCATATGTAATAGATGAAAAACTTAGAATTGCTTATTTGGACGGACAAGATTTAAATTTAACTTCAAAAGAATTCGACTTACTCTGTTTCTTTATTCATAACGAGGGCCAAGCATTTTCGAGAGAACAAGTACTGCTTGAAGTATGGGGAACCGATTATTTCGGATCAGATCGTGTTGTCGATGATTTAGTTAGAAGACTTCGAAAAAAAATGCCTGAACTTAAAATTGAAACGATTTATGGTTATGGGTACAGGATGCTTACACAATGAAAAACAAATCATTATCTTTCCAGATTTGGCTTGTCTTTTCAGGAATATTATTGGCAATTTCTATTTTACTAATCATTTTATTTCCAACAACATTAAGAGATTTTTTCACAAAAGAAATTTATAAATCAATTGAAAATGAGCAGCGTGTATTAACTGAATTCGGTAATCCGGACAGCTCTGTAAGTGATCCTGATGTATCTTTACATGATCGCTCAGTCGAACACATTATTTTGCCCGAACAGCGCTCGTTCTTTTTTTATTCAGGTGATCTCCCTACTAATTTTATCACTTATACTCAAAAGTTAGCCAGTGAACAAACGACTATTTCTAAGCGATATAGTGAAGATATTAACGGAAACCGGTTATTTTATGTTATTCGGAAATTATCAGTAAATGGAGAATCAAGCTATTTGCTCTCCTACACATGGGATTCTTACCGGCAAACACTCGTTTTTACTCTCTTCAGACAATTAATGCTCGTCATGATTATCGTCTTTCTTTTAAGCTGGATTCCTGCTATTTGGTTAGCAAAATACTTATCTAAACCGCTCATTACATTGGAGAAACATGTTAAAAATATTTCTGAGCAAGAGTGGCATGAAGAAATTAATGTAAACCGTAAAGATGAAATTGGCAAGCTTGCTGAAACGATTGAAAAAATGAGACAGCATCTCGTTCGAAAAGATGCAGCCCAGCAAACATTACTGCAAAATATTTCACATGACTTAAAAACCCCTGTCATGGTTATTCGCGGATATACCCAGTCTGTTAAAGACGGCATTTATCCAAAGGGTGATTTGCTGAAATCGATGGATGTCATTGAAGAAGAAGCAGAACGGCTTGAAAAAAAAATAAAAGATCTTCTCTATTTAACAAAGCTTGATTTCTTATCTTCACGAAATCCAACTCAACAAGAGTTTCAGCTTGATTCTTTAGTTTTAGATAAAGTAGAAAGATTGAAATGGATGAGGTCTGATCTCAATTGGAATGTAAATATAGAAAAACTCCAAATTGCCGGTGATAAAGAACAATGGGGAAAACTAATCGAAAACCTTCTCGAAAATGCACTAAGATATGCAAAGAGCACAATAGATGTAACAATTAAAAATAAAGAAATGGAGTCTGCGCCTGTCATTCGAATTTGGAATGATGGACCGCCAATTGATGAAGCAATATTAGATAAATTATTTGAACCATTTCAAAAAGGACAGCAAGGCGAATTCGGCCTCGGACTAAGCATAGTCAAGCAAATCGCCCTGCTTCATAAGGCGGAAGTGTCAGCTAGTAATGAATTAGACGGTGCCGCCTTTTATGTACAGTTTTAAAATTAGGACAAGACCCGAAAAGAGAATATTGGGATCTTGTCTTTTCTTTTTAAAATTTATTTGGATAAAATCCTTCTGCAAGTGTTTTTAAAGCATATGGTGCACGAATTCCTTCTGCTCCTGCAGAAAGTGGCAAGATGACAAATTGTTTGTTTTTAACAGCAGGAATATCTGCAAGTTCTTTTTTAGAAAGCAATAATTCTTGTTTTTGTTTCACTGATATATCACCGTAATCAATAATGACAATAACATCTGGATTACGGTTCACTACTTCCTCCCAACTGACGTCCGCCCATCCCTTTTGAATATCATCAAAAATATTTCTGGCTCCCGCAATTTTAATAAGATTTGTTAAATAATTATTAGCTGCTGTAAACGGCTTGTCTTCTCCACTGTCATATACAAATACGTTAAGCGGTTTTTCAACTGCCCCAATTTGATTTGTTATCTCTTCAATATCTTTCTTCATTTGATTAATGACTTCTTCCGCCTTTTTTTCCACATGGAAAATGCGACCGATATTTCCAATATCTTTATATACTTCCTCTAATGTTGGCGCTGTTTTATTAGATGATTCCTGAATATATGTTTTAATACCAAGCTCTTCTAGTTCCTCTACAGTACCCAATGTTTTTTCTGTAAAAGCATTTTTCCAGCCAGCATAGGCAAAATCGGGTTCTGTTGCCAAAAATACTTCTGTTGATGGATATTCCTTCGCTAATACTGGAATATTATTATACTTTTCCTCAAACTCAGGCAAGATCTGATCATCTAAATACGCTGTGCCAACCATTGAATCTTCTAACCCAAGGGCAAGCATAATCTCCGTTGCATGCTGATTTAAAGAGACTACTCTTTTCGGTACTTCTGTATATGTAACAGTACGCTCCATATTTGTAATGATGAGTCCATCGCTTCCCGTTTGATTTTCTTCCTTTTTCCCAGCAGGTTCACTTTGATTACCGCAAGCAGCTAATGCTATTAGAATCAATAAAGAAATACTTAGCAAAAACATTTTCTTACTGCTTATTTTCATTATAAAATCTTCCTTTACTTTTTAAATATGTGTTAAGTAAGTAATATGGGGCTTTTTAGTTACTGGATGCATAATAACTTCTGTTTCTACTCCAAACACTTTTCTGATTTTTCCTTTCGTCAATACATTTTCTGGAGTGCCAGACATTACACTCCTTCCATCTTGAATTACATATAAATAATCACAATACATTGAGGCGATATTTAGATCATGCAGGGCAGCTACTACTGTTATATTCAGTTTTTTAACAAGTTCCATTAATTGAAGCTGGTGGCGAATATCCAAATGATTTGTCGGTTCATCTAATATAATAATTTCTGCCTGCTGAGCAAGTGCGCGTGCGATTAATACACGTTGTTTTTCACCTCCTGATAAGCTCATGAAATTCCGATTTTCATAGCCATTTAAGCCAACACGCTCTAATGCTTCACTGACAATATTCTCATCCTCTGCTGTATCCGACTGAAAAAGCTTCTTATATGGATAACGTCCCATCCAAACTATTTCTTGAACGGAAAAGTCAAATGTCAATGAGGTCTCCTGACTGACAACCGCCATTTTTTGGGCAGTTTTCTTAAAAGGAAGCTGATCTAAATAGTAATTATCCAGCTGAACACTTCCTTTATCAGGATTTAGTATACGGGATGCAATTTTTAAAATAGTTGACTTTCCACTGCCATTCGGACCAATGATACCAATGAATTTTCCAGTCTCTATTTGTATTGAAATATCTTCAACAATTGATGTCTCCATAATGCTATGACATATATCTTCCATTATCAGCTTCATTTATTGTTACCTCCAAACGAATAAGAACTGCGTCTCAATAGCCATATAAAAAATGGTCCCCCGCAAATTGCTGTTACTACTCCGATAGGAAGCTCTTGCGGTGCAAGTACTAATCTTGCAAACACATCAGACCAAATAACTAAAATCATTCCTATCAATATACTTACCGGAAGCACTCTTTTATGATCAGAGCCAACTAAAAGACGGGCGAGATGCGGAACAACCAACCCTATGAATCCGATTGATCCACTTACAGCTACAACTGTACCAGTAATAAGAGATGTAATAATAACGAGTATTTTACGAAAACTATCAATATTAATACCAAGTGTTGCTGCAGTCTCCTCTCCCATTAACAGAACATTAAGAGAGCGAGAATAAAGGAAAAGATACCCTGAACCAAGCATAATAACAACAGCAGGAATCGTTAAGTACTCCCATTTAGCACCAGCCAGGCTGCCCATCATCCAAAACATCGCTTCCCTAATACCGGATTCTTTTGGAGCCATCGTCACGATAAAATTAGTTACAGCAGACATAATAAAAGAAACCGCAACACCGGCTAAAAGCAGGCGTGTCGTCTGAATTCTTCCGCCAGCTTGGGCGAGCATATAAACAAGAATCATAGACAATGCAGCTCCTAAGAAAGCTCCTAGTGACAGAGCATACTGACCAAAAAAAGAGAAAGCCCCAAAAAGGATAACAAGCGTTGCTGCAACCGATGATCCAGAAGAAATTCCAAGTATGTATGGATCAGCAAGCGAATTCCGTACCAATGCTTGTATTACTACTCCAACAACCGAAAGTCCCGCACCAACAACAGCTCCAAGTAAAACACGAGCCAAACGGATATCCCAAATAATTCTTTCCTGTGTCTTACTCCAATCTGCATCAATGTATTCACCAAAAAAAGGAATATGTGATAAAGTAATTTTCCACACTGTAACAGGCGATATTTTAACTGGGCCAAGTGTCACAGCAAATGTAATTGATAATAAAAGAGAACAGAGAAGAAAGAAAATAAAAAAACGAAACAACTGTTTAGAACGATAATTATTTGCTTTCATGCGTTCCTTCTTCAAATGATCTCCAAGTAAATCTCCCAATCTTTAAACCTCCTCTTTACCTGCTGCACAAAATAATAATAGAAAAGCCTCGTTCCTATAATAAAGAACGAGGCTACGAGTATTTAATTTAAAGACAGTACAAAACAAAGCAAAAGGTCTTCTTTTCCCGTACACCTGTCCTTTCCTCGAAGGTACGCTTGGCGCTATACATTAGGTAGGTCTCCTGGCTTCCGGTTCATCGTATTCTTTCGTCTTCCCTGATTAGAGAATCAAGTGACATAAAATGAAAGAAAACTCACTCGGTTACAGTGGCGGGACCGCTCGGGACTTACACCCGATTCCCTGTTACCCCTTGTTCTCACAAAGGCACCTAATGATACTATTATGTAATTGTTAAGTTTCTCAATAGTTTAGTATAGTATCAGTGTATTTGCAACTTCTCGTTGAATCTATGAATAGTCTGAAGCCAATTTCACTTTATAACCAAGCCTGCCATAGTTCTCCTAAACCCCTATGAAACTGGAGTCCAGTAAACTAAAGCCGCATGAAACGGATAGGCATATTCATATACACCATCCTGCTCTGACACATACTTAGTAATAACTTTCTCCACTTCTTGAAGGTTATAATCCTTATCTAAAATCTTCGTTACATTGTCCTTGATCAGTTTTTCATAAGAAGAATATGTTTTCCTGCTTTGAAGCTGAACAATTTTACAATCTGCTAGAATACCGAGCTGATACAGTACATTTAAAATATGAATATAATCACGCTGCTTTAAATTAATACTATAGCCCATTCGATACAGCTCCATATAATGAGGCTTTTCTGGACCTGTTGTCATTCCGGCAATTACTAAACGGTTTGCTGATTCATTCATCTTTAATAATGCTTGTCCTATATCATACATACGATAATAACAGTTAAATCCGAACACAACATCATATTTATTCTGTGTGTGTTCGCTTTCAAATTTCCCGTGAACAAGCTCAATATTATCGGCATGCTGAGAAGAAATACGAGAGTCCAAAAACTGGATAATGCTTTTCGAACTGTCTATACATGTGAGTTTCTGAACTTTATTAGCAATGGCAAAAGTATAGTTTCCCCATCCAGGACCAATTTCTAATACATGGTCATCATCATTTAAGAGAGAAAAAAGCTCTTTTTGTACAATTCTTGCATATGGATCTTCCTCAAAGCGTTGTTTCTTCTCGACCATTGAAGCCCAAAACGCTTCTTCTGTCTCATCATCTTTTAATCGTTTCGGTATATTTCCATTACGGTCTACCATCGAGTCTTTCCATAATTGGATGTAATCCATTCTTTTCTCTCCCGAACTGTAAGATTAGACATTAAGATTGTGATAATACTTTTTTAGCATCTTCACGAAGTGCCTCTAGTTTCTTCCTGTCTTCAATTCTTTGCATTGATTGTTCTTCTTTCACTTGTTTATATTCGGCAATCCCTTTTACGATCGTATCCCACATACTTTCAATCGTTTCCATCTTAATACTTGAACTTCCTGAACGTTTTGCAATTTCTACACTTTGATTCATAATATCACTCGTTACATCTTTCAGCATTTGGTTTGCCCGGTCTTCAAATGCATTTAACGAATCAGAGTGAACTTTTTGACGTTTGGCACTTACTGTATTAATAATTCCCATCTTGAAAATAGGAATTGTCGTAACGAATGCACTGTTAATCTTTGCAATTAAATCATTATTGCCTCTTTGCATCGTTTTAATTTGCGGTGCAGCAATTACTGCTACCATACGGGCTTTTTCTAAATCATCCACTTTTCGTTCCAATAACTCTTTGACTGTCCTTAGATTTTCTAATTCTATCCGAGCTAATTGATTCCCACCGTTTGCTTTCTGTTCACATTCAGGTATTAATTTATTTACTTCTTCCAGCTTCATTTCTGCTGCTACAACATATTTCTCCAGTTCAAAATAATACTCAATATCTTCCTCATATAATCCTTCTAAATTATGATTCATTCTTTTTAACTCATCTTCAATAGCGACGAATTCCACATGAATCTTTTCTAATTCGCTGCCCAATGTTTGATATTTTTTAAAAAGTGCTTCTGTTGAAAGCTTTGCACGCTGAAATAATTTTTGAAGAAGATTTGGTTCTTTTGTAATTTCATTTCGATCAAACCGCTTCATCAGCTTCTCCAGCTGATTTAACAATTGGCTTGATTCATCTACTTTTGAAAGGGTCATCGTATTTAAAATCCGGTCAGAAAAACGGGACAGTCTTTCTGCTGGTTCTTTTCCAAGAGAAAGCAGTTCATTTTGCTTTTTTATATCCATTGCATTTACAATTTGAAGCACTTGCGGCTCTTCACGCAATTGAACCCTTAACTCATTAGCTGTTTGTTCATTCAAGTTTTCCTTTTGCAGCTGTACATCGTTTGTCATCATTTTTCCTCCATTTATTTCATCTAAAAGATACGTTTAATAAATTTCTTAAACAAGGACTTCTCATTACGCTGAAATTCTTGATATTCCTGTTCAAAAACCATTTCTTCCAGCCAGTGCGTATCATAGTAAGTCGAATCAATATAATTTTCTATATCTGTATGTCCTGCCGGATTGTACAAAATAATATCTAATCCGAACTCATTTAAAAATAAGAGCAATGCAGCATCCTCACGTGAAGGCTCTCCATTGGTCTCCATATTATATAAAACAATGCGTGGAACCTCTTGCGAATAATCAAATCTCTGTAATAACTGCAAAATTTCTTCCGGAATCATACTAGCCTGTTTAAATAAAAACAATTGCAAATCATATTCCGTTTCATGATTCAATTTCTTGAGCTTCGGCCGCTCGCAATACTCCTTCATCGTATGTGCAAGAGCTTTTTGTAATCCTAAAGGCAGATGTTTATATGCCCACCAATTCCCGGTTATGATTTTTCCAGGTACTAAATCACCCTGTTTATCCAGGGATCTTTGATAATGAAAATGATAATTTGCTTTCGTTGTTTTACAATAAGGAAATTCACGAATACTTAAAGCTAGCGGATAGTCTTTTAATTCTTTCATTCTCTGCCAATATTCTGTTCGGTCCCTTGATACTCCCTTTACTTTTGCAAATATAGCAGGAATATACACTCTGTCCTCTTCTATTTTAAAGCTTGGTCTAATCATCGCTTTTTCTTTTGCATAAATAAAAATGTCATCATATGTTGTTTTCAAAGTTATAGCAGATGGAATGGACTCTCTGAATTGCCAAGGTTTATATACACCTGCTTCATTGTCATTCAGCATCTTTTCCAGCTGTTTATTCGCTCGATATGCGACTGTCGTTTGGCGTTCTCTCAGTTCTGTCGGGAAAGGCTCTAAATTTCCTTTATCCGAGTATTCATAAACGAGGGAAAGCTGATTTTCTCTATCTGCTTCAGCGAATAAATCTTCCCCTTTAGGATGAAAAATTAATATATCACAGCCTAATTCCATTAATAGTAATAAAAAGTATTTCTGGCTTATTGACAGCTCTCCATACCAAACAACTTTAGGGAACTCTGAACCAATTGCAAGAGCTTCCGACCATTTTTCCCAATGATTTTTCAGCCATTTAATCATATCAATTAAAAATCGGCGAAACTCCGGAGACTGTAATCCGCTGTTTTGGAATTTTTCAAAATGTTTTACTGCTTTTATAATTGAAAGCTGAACATGCCGATTAATACTCGGGTCTTTATGCTTTGGGATAAGGTTCCTTCCATACATAAAGGCAATTAACCGATTAATAGACAGTCCTTTAGGTTCTTCCTGATGAATCATTAAAATATCCTGAATTTCTTGAAAAACATGATTTTCTATCGTCTTATCCAGCTCTTCATTTAACACATGAATAAAATCTTTCTCACTCATATCAAATAAAGTATTATAATATTCATCTTCGTCTAAAGGAACACCTAAAACCCGAATAGCAATCCTATTAAATCGGAAAACATTTTCGTCTATTTGATAAACCGGCCTTGTACGGCTGGAAGAAAGAAATAATTCTAACCAGTCTGATGTCGTTTTATATAGAACAGGTTCAATTTGTATGTAGCTCACCTTACCTCTCCTTTCTTCATAATAATAGGCATATTACTTACTATTATATAGATATCTTATAACAGTTGCTTGAAGAGCCTTTAAAATCTTAAATCTTATTCCTGCCAATTCACTATTATTACTCTCATATTATCACTTTTCCATTCTAAAGCTGCTAATTTCCAGCTTATTTATTACAAAATAAAACAGTCCCCAAAAATTTCTGGGGACTGTTCCTAAACCATTTCCTCTGGTTTAATAAATTCATCAAATTTCTCTGCACTAAGTAACTGTAGCTCGATCGCGGATTCTTTTAACGTTATCCCCTTTTTGTGTGCATGCTTTGCGATTTTCGCAGCATTTTCATAGCCAATATATGGATTAAGTGCAGTGACGAGCATTAATGATTCATTTAAGTATTTTTTAATGACCGGCAAGTTCGGTTCGATGCCCACTGCACAATTGTCATGGAATGATTTTATTGCATCTGTTAATAATCGTACAGATTGCAAGAAATTATAAATAATAACCGGTTTAAACACATTTAATTCAAAGTTTCCCTGACTTGCAGCAAACCCGATTGCCGCATCATTTCCCATTATCTGTACCGCAACCATCGTCATTGCTTCTGCTTGTGTAGGATTTACTTTTCCCGGCATGATAGAGCTTCCCGGTTCATTTTCGGGAATTTTTATTTCCCCGATTCCACACCTAGGACCACTCGCCAGCCACCTGATATCATTAGCAATTTTCATTAAATTAGCTGCTAATGCTTTTAACGCTCCATGTGTATGAACAGCTTCATCGTGACTCGTTAAAGCATGAAATTTATTCTGAGATGAACTGAAATTTTCACCAGTGAGTTCACTTATTTCCTTTGCAGCGATATTCCCGAACTCAGGATGAGCATTAATCCCTGTGCCTACGGCTGTACCGCCAATCGCCAGGTTTCTCATAAACTGTGAAGATTCATCAATCATCATTTTTGTCTGTTTTAGCATATGCACCCAGCCACTAATTTCCTGTCCTAATGTCAATGGTGTTGCATCCTGTAAATGGGTACGGCCAATTTTCACAATGCTTTGAAACTGTTCACTTTTTACTTGTAATGTAGTGATTAGTATATCAATTGCCTTATAAAGTTCCTTCTTTACCGCCATCACTCCAGCAATATGCATCGCTGTCGGAAATGTATCATTAGAACTTTGGCTCATATTTACATCATCATTTGGATGGAGGCTCTCCTTGCTGCCTTTTTCCCTTAGTATTTCATTTCCCCTATTAGCAATCACTTCATTTACGTTCATATTACTTTGTGTTCCGCTCCCAGTCTGCCAGACGACGAGCGGAAAATGTGCATCCCATTTTCCTGAAATAATTTCATCACAAACAGCAGCAATTACATCGTTTTTTTCTTTACTTAGCTTTCCAAGCACATAATTTGCCTTCGCTGCACTTCTTTTCAAAATCGCAAATCCTATAATAACTTCATGCGGCATTTTTTCTATTCCGATTTGAAAATTTTCTTTACTTCTCTCTGTCTGTGCTCCCCAATATTTATCAATCGGAACTTTCACTTCACCCATCGTATCTTTTTCAATTCGGTAAGACATAGGTCACCTCCGAAAAATTAGCTCTCTATATACTATCTTCCCCATTTTTCTAATAATTCCTTTGCCTTCTGCTGAGATATATTAAACGATTGCCAATGGGCTGATGTCTCTTTCAAATAAGCTTTTCTTTCTAATAAGCCCTTATCAATATCTTCTTTATTAAACTCGATTAAATAAGGGACAGCCTCTTCTGAAAGTGTACTAATATAGTAATAATCAATTTTCTTCGTTGCTTCATATCTCTCCAAATTTTTCTCAATGATGATCTTATCAATATTTAAATAATTTAATCCTACATAAGCAAGTAATGTAATAATCAAAGATAATTGGATATACTTGATTTTCTTTATCCAAATTTTAATGAGTACTAACAATAATAGTAGAAAAAGTAAAATCATAAATGAATGAGCAAATATTCTCGAGTACGTGAAGCCATATGCTGCTTCATATAAAGATAGTCTCATATAGGCTGATACGAGCATAATATTCGTAAATAGGACGAGCAGCGTCTGCAGAACATTTAAAAGAATATTGGCAAAGCTCTTTAAAGGCTTCAAGAAATGCGTCGCAATCATAAGTATTCCTAAATTAATAATTGTAATAACAGTCAGTTCTGAAAAACCTTTTCTTGCATATTCAGCATAAGTATATTTAGCTGAAGCAATCGACGGGTCACCAGAAAAGAAATATTGAAACTGAATAGAAACATAAATACAATAAATAGCATTGATTAGAATGAGAATGGTACCCATAATAATGCTGTCTAATCCTATTTTTTCCTCTTTCTCTTCCTTTACTTGCAGTTGTAGTTTTTTATTAAGGATTGTTATATATGCGAGTAATGATGAGAATACGATAAATATAATTAAAAACTGAAATATAAAACTGCCAATGTTTAAATTTGCAAAAAGGCTAGGAATGTCTATTAATAATTGCTTAAATTTATCATCAGACGACATTAATAAATATAATACTGTCCATAAAAGCGGGATAGAGATTAATAAACCAATCATTATTTTTTTGAATATATTATAGCTTTTTTCATTCATCTTCCCTTTCACCCACTTGCTTCCGAATGAAAAATGATGAAAGAAATGGACAATTGCATCCCTCAACGTAATCATAACTGCAGTAATAAAAAGGCGATTATGCCAGTCTTTAAATTCCCATCTTTTCAGATGCACCGTATGAATGATGAATAGCACAGGAATTAAGAGGAAATTCAATACAAGTAAAACCTCATTCGTATACAAAGCAAATGTCGCTGAAAGCATGAAAATACATATTAATAAAATATAATTAAATATGGAACGTCCATTCTGTGAAGCTCTCGTCCCAGTGAAAAGAACGATATAGACATATATAATAAATAACGGATAAGAAATCCCAATCCATTTCCCATAAAATAAATAATGAAATAAAATTCCTCCGATTAAACAAAGTATAATATTTTTTAACATTTGATTCATTACAGATCATCTCCTATATAGTAATTCTAGGTATATATGCAGAACTTTACTTTAAATCAATATTTTTAATCCAGTATTCCAATGAATCCATAGGCTTCTCTCTCACATGTATATAATATAACTTCACTTCATTCGGTTTTACATTTTCCGGCAGAGTAAAAGAAAACTGAAATTGTTCATCTGGCTCTATATCTATAATCTGCGGTTCCCATTCAGATTCATATTCTTCTTTTAATGTCTTCCTTAACTCCAAATTTAAAGCTTCCCAATCCATTTCTTCTGTATCCTTCACATTATTCCGCTTTATATTTGAGATTTTTCCATTGCCTGGAACATAGAAAGCTGCAAAAGCTCCAGGAAATCTATATTCATCTAGGCCTTCCTCCCAATTACCTTTTACAATAAATGTCTCATACTCTCTATCAATATGTAATTGTAGAGAATCTATCGTTACTTCATATAAAGATTGATGAAAGACATATCCAATTAGTATTATGAGAATGAATAATGGACTAAAACACAGGAAAGAAGCAATTCGGTTTTTCTCCCAAATCATAATCCCTGTAATAATGGAACCGCAAAGAATGATTAATAAAATAAGTGACATTACTTCCTCCTTTTACAATTATATACTCAGTAATTCTATGTATATAAACGTGAGAGACCAATTCATGATGAAAGATCCCCCCTATAAAGAGCGATAAACCCCAATATAATAGCTTATCCGGCTTATCGGATATAATAATGCTGTCATTAAAACACAAAGGATAATAAATGGTGTTGTTAAAATCGGGTCAAACCAGGCTGTCGGAATCATTTTAAAAATCGTCATGATCATTAATGAAATATTTGGAATAAGACATAAGAGAAATGTTTTCGAAAAAAGTGTTTTCCCTCTAATCCCAAATTCCTTCCCAATTTCAAATCCCAGTATAATCCAAAATAATGTATAAATAAAAACAATGACTAATGATACTTTTGAAAGCATCAGCCATGTATCTGTAAAAATAGGATGTTTAAAAGTATGATAGCCGACTGTTAGCAAACCACCGATAATGAAAAATAAAAAATTACAAAACACAAAGTTTTTTTGGACAAATTGTGTTGAAATAAGACTTGAATCTTCATACTGCTTAGCAATTTCCACAGGACTTCCCAATTGCTCGACTATATCTTCCCAATTTAAATGTGGACATTCTTCCATTTTCTC
The DNA here is from genome assembly GCF_001591625.1 of Metabacillus fastidiosus NBRC 101226. Taxonomy (GTDB): domain Bacteria; phylum Bacillota; class Bacilli; order Bacillales; family Bacillaceae; genus Metabacillus; species Metabacillus fastidiosus. Next base: position 14,698 of record NZ_BCVG01000038.1, on the reverse strand, counting down.
ATCAAGATGAACGGAATACTCAGCTATAATATCTTCCTTATTTACGTTACAGGGCAGTTCCTTTTTCAATTCTTGTAAAAACGCCTCTTTAAATGGAATCATGTGCATCTCTCCCAATAATGCCATTCATCATTTTTACAAACTTACCCCACTCTTTCGTTTTTTCTGCTAAAATTGCTTTTCCTTCTTTTAAAATACGGTAATACTTTCTTGCCGGCCCCTTCTCTTGTTCTTGCCAATATGCTTCCACATAGCCTTTCTGTTCAAGCTTATGAAGAGCTGGATAAAGCGTTCCTTCTTTTACAGTAAGAGTGTTTTCACTCCTTTTCTCCATCTCCTTCACGAGCTCATAGCCGTACATATCACGTTCATTTAACAATTGAAGAACAATAATAGATGTACTCCCTTTCACTAGCTCTCTGTCAAACATATAAAACACCTACCTAGAATATTTGGGTATCTGTTTATATCATTACAAATTATGAAGAGAAAATCAAGATTTTTTTAACTCTGTTTATTATCAATTTTCAACAATATAAAGAGTTTTCGACAGATTCCATTAATACAAAAAAGGCTGTCCTTAAGACAGCCTCTCCGTTCCCTATTGTACATCGTACCCTTGATCATCAATTACTTCTTTAATTGCTTCTGGATTTACTTTCACTTCTTCATATGCGACATCTACTTTTCCAGTTTCCAAATGAACTTCCACACTTGAAATTCCGTCTAGTTTCCCAACTGCAGCTTCAATCGCTTTTACACAATGCCCGCATGACATCCCGCTTACATTTAACGTAATATTTTTCATCTCTCATCATACTCCTTATTTTTTCATTAATTTTTGAATTGTAATTAGTACTTCATCCAATATTTCTTCATCACCTTTTTTAATACGCTCAGCGACACAATGCTTCATATGGCCTTCTAATAAAATTTTAGCAACACTGTTCAAGGCTGACTGTGTAGCAGAAATTTGGGTAATGACATCATCACAGTAAGTATCTTTTTCAATTAATCCTTTAATACCCCGAATTTGTCCTTCGATTCTGTTGAGACGTGTTGTCAGATTTTTCTTTACTTTATCGGAATGATGGCTTCTTCTGTCATCATATGTACAATGATCAGTGCATTCTTGTTGGTCATCCATATTAATCTATTCCTTTCTTTACTCTTTATATAAATACTATACCCCCCTAATGTATAATAGTCAATATTTATTTCTTTTATTATAATCAGCTTTTTATTTTAAATACAAAATAAAAGGTAGAAGTACAATGCTTCTACCTGGTCATTTATTACATATTAACAGCCGTAACCGCCAAATCCACCTGCAAATGCACCTGCACCAACGATAATTAAAAGGATGAAAAGAACGACAATTAGTGCAAATGCACCTCCTGCAAAGCCGCCTCCAGTTCCACAACCACTCATTTTAACACCTCCTGATCTTACATAATTAGACTATGTCATTATTCAGGAAATGGAATAGGCAAAAGACCATTTAATGAAAAAGAGTCCAGCTATCATAGCCAGACTCTTCTTAATATTTATCCCGCAAAAGTGTCAATTACTTTTGCTTCCTGCTGCTTCCGCTGTCTCTTCGCTTTTTTGAAATGTAATAATTCATAAACAACCGGAATCACAACAAGTGTTAAAACGGTCGCAACAGCTAATCCGCCGATAACAACGATTGCTAAACTTCCTGAAACCAAATTTCCTGCTTCCGCTTCTTTAAATAATAGCGGCAGCATTGCAGAGATCGTTGCCACAGCAGTCATTATAATTGGTCTCATCCGTACACCTGCTGCTTCTACAACAGCATCACGGATAATCATCGTTTCTTCATTTTGCTTCACGCGGTCTAAAAGAACGATCGCATTCGTAACAACAATCCCAATTAACATAAGCGCACCTAACAGACCTGTAACATCAACAGAAATTCCGCTGATCATAATACCTAAAATGGCACCTATAGCCGCAAGTGGCAATGTACATAAAATAGCGATTGGAGCACGAATTGTTTTAAATGTAACGACCATGATCAGGAATACAATTCCGATTGATGCGAGCATCGTTGTAAATAAGTCGTTAAAATCATCAGCCTGGTCAGCACTAGCACCGCCAACAAGAACATCAATATCAGATGGTATATCTAATCCTTTTGTTGAATCGTCACCGAATACTGCTTTATTCACATCAGCAGAAATAACGGATAGTTTTTCAGGATCCACTTCAGCTGTAATTCTTACATACTGATCTCCATCTTTATGGAAGACGCTTGTCGGTTCCTCTACTTTTTCAAGCTTAGCCACTTTAGAAATAGTCGTCATTCCGTTAGGTGTTGCGATCGGTACATCGGAAGCTTCTTTTTCTGTTTTAGGACTATAAAGCGGCTCAATCATTACCATCGTATGCTGATCGTTTATCTCTAAAGAACCGATAGGCGTTTGGTTTAACATAACAGCGGCCTGCTGTGCAATTTGATCAGCCTTCGCTTTTGCTGGGTCTACCACATAAGAATAAATTGTTTTCTTTTCTTCCTGATTTGTTGTAACCTTTTCTACACCATCAATTTTTTCAATTTCCTCTTGAACATTTTCTGCGATTTTTGTTAGATCATTTATATCTTCACCGACTACATCTACTGTAATTGATTTTGAACCAGAGCCTAGCATAGTAGCTTCCACTACTTCAAGCTCCCCGCCATCATAGGCATTTTTTTGTGTTTCTATTTTCTCATTAAACTCTTTCATATCTGTATCATCTTTAAGGATAACCATAATTTGTGCTTCTGTAGGGCTTGCAACACCACCATATTTAGCAGAATCTGCTGTATTACCAAGCTGTAAATATGTTTTGTCTACTCCCTTTTGCTTTAAAATATAATTCTCCAGCTTTAATGATTCATCCTTTACTTTTTCAATAGGTGTCTCATTTGGGAAAGATAAAGCAACAAAGGAATAGTCAGCTTTTGTACTGTCTGCAGATCCCTTAGGTAAAGCGACATATGCACCGATTGAACCAGCAAATAATATAAAGGCTGTTAATAAAACGACCCATTTATGATTTAATGACCAAGTTAAAAATTTCGCAAAACGCACAGACGGCTTATGCTCTTTCAATTTTGCATTTTTTAATAAACCTGCACTCATAAGCGGGACCACTGTCAGAGCCACAATTAAAGATGCAAGTAATGAGTATGTGATCGTTAATGCGAACGGAAGCAAGAAATCTTGTAAACTTCCATTTAATAATCCCATTGGCAAGAATACGGCAACCGTCGCAAGTGTGGAAGATGTAATCGCTCCGCCTACTTCTTTTGTTGCTTCAATAACTAAGCTCACAGAGAATTTCTCTGTCTGTGTCTTTCTGAAAATATTTTCAATAACAACGATACTGTCATCAACGAGACGGCCTACCGCCACAGCTACACCGCCAAGTGTTAAAATATTTAATGTTACACCAGACTGTGCAAGTAAGAATAATGTAATTCCAAGTGATAATGGAATAGAGATAATAGTAATAAGTGTAGAACGGATATTTCGTAAGAACAGCATAATGACAATCGTTGCAAATAAAGCTCCAAGCAATACTTCTTTAATCATTGAATGTACGGATGATTCCACTGAATCTGCTGTTGATAAAAGAATACTTGCCTCCACTTCTTTATATTTTTTATTTACTTCCTTCACCTGTTTTTCTGCTTCTTTACTGATCGTAACCGCATTCGAGTTACCATCCTTTGTAACAACTAGAATAAGACCGTCTTTTCCATTGAATTTCGTTAAAGTATTTTCAGGTTTTTTTACTTTAATCGTTGCAACATCTTTAAGTGGGACAGTTGGAACAATTTCTGTATTCTCTAGTTTTTCAAGTGTATCAACATCTCCGACTACTTTTAAGTTTGTTGTTTTTCCATCAATATTTTTTTCAGCGATAGAAGTTGATACATTTTGCCCCTGTAGTAATGTTAAAATCGTTTCCATCGGAATTTGCTTTTCTGTCAGTTTCTTCTCATCTAACTCAACTGAAACGTATGAAGGTACTGTTCCGAATGTTTGCAGGTTGGAAACACCTTTAATATCTTTAAAATAAGGAGCGATTTCCTCTTTTGCAAATTGAATATTTTTTGGGGTAACCCCATCGTTAAATGATAATGCAATATATGAGACCGGAATCATCGATGTATTCAATTGCACAATATTTGGCTTCATGACATTTTGCGGTAACGTTACACCGCTAAGCGCCTCTTCAATTTCTCTCTTTGTTTCTTTTTTATCGATTTTTGAATCAAGGTGGATATCAACTGATGTATATCCATCACCAGTCGTAGAAAAAATATTCTTCTTTCCGGTTACGCCGTTTACTGCTTCTTCAATCGGGGTTGTTACCTGATTTTCCATTGTTTTGGCATCTACCCCTTCACCTACAACTACAATCGAAATGAAAGGCTGATCGGCAGAAGGTAAAAATTCCATTGGCAGTTTGAAATAACTGATAACACCCATGACTAAAATAATAATCGTCATAAGAGTTACTGCTGCTTTGTTTTTAAAAGACCATTTCGTAAACCAAGACATATTGTATGTCTCCTTCCTCGTACAAAAATTAACTTGCTACAGCCATTATTGTAACGACAAAGTCTTGAACCAATAATTGACTAAAGCAGTAAATCCTTCTAGGGCTTGAGACGTATTTCATATGTCTTAGTTATTTTACAAAACTAATGAACCTGTTTTTCAAATAGAACATGCCGCTCATTCATTTTTGCAATCCGATTTAACAGCAGATAATTTACAATCATTAAAACAGCAGCGATAATAACGATAATAATCGGGTTAAGCAGAAAAAGCCCTGCCGCCTGGCTGACCATGATCGCGATAACTGGTAAAACAACTGTCCCTCCTAATTGCTGTGCCTCTTGGAATCCTTTTACCCGCGCAGAAATTAATACATTAAAAAGAATAGTAAAAACAGAAATAATAGGGACAAGTAAGAAGAGTAAAATAATCCAATTAGTATTTGGCAATAACATTTGATTAAATGTTGAATATGTTAAACTATTGACGACAATTGCACATAAAATGAAACTGCCATATGTAAGAGCAATCGTTGGAATGAAGGAAGCAAGCACTTTACCGACAAATAAATCTTTAATTTGAATCGGAGCAAAAAGTAAGCTTTCAAGTGTTCTTCTTTCCTTTTCACCAACAAAGCTGTTTGCCGCAATCATAACTGAAGATAGCACAGGAATAAGTAAAAATAATGGCATTAATAAATAATTAACGAATAAATAGATTAGCTGGGTCTTCTCATCCTTCAAACCATCTAACATGTCACGAAGCTCGCCTTCAGGAAGATTTTTAATCATCATTTTCAATGTATCAATCCCATTAATTGAAGCAACATCAGCCATTTTTCCGAAGTAAATAACAAACCCCGGCATAAATACGCATAACATAACCGGTAAAATAAGCATCGGAAGCCAAATCTGTTTATTAGATGTAATGGCACGAATATCTTTTTTGGCGATCGTCCAAATTAGTTTCTTATTCATTTATTTTCCCTCCTAACTTGAAAATAGAGTGATTCAAGATCTCGATTTAAGATTTCTGCTGAATAAACGGAGCTTTCATTCAATATCAATTTCAATAAGTTAGAAACTGACTCCTTTGACGGCACTGTAAAAATAAGTGTTTTCTCATTTAACCGTATGAAAGGATAACTATAATAAATGTCACCGATGATATGTAAATCTGTCTCTACTTTCAATTGGAAATCCTTTAAATACTGCTTTTCAATCTCTTCATGTGTTCCTTCAACGATCACTCTTCCGCTGTCCATAAAAATATATTTATTACAAATATCTTCAATCTGATGCAGAACATGTGAACAAATTAAAATTGTAGTACCTTCCTGTTTATTCAATTCTTTTAAATAATACATGACGCTTTTGATTCCCTCAGGATCCAGTCCATTTGTCGGCTCATCAAGAAAAAGAAGGGACGGATCATGAATCAATGCTTTCGCAAGTGCAAGTCTTTTTTTCATCCCCGTGCTGTATGTTCCAACTAATTTATCCTTATGTGCCGTCAATTCAAATTGCTCTAATAATTGGCCAATTCTCTTTTCAGCCTGATCTACACTATAAATTTGAGCGAAAAACCTCAAATTGTCTAATGCATTCATTTCATGATAAAGCCCTGCACCTTCTGTTACGATCCCACTCATACTTCGAATTGGATTACCATCTTTCACAGGGTTAAAACCGTCGACAGTCATTTCCCCTTCATCAGGTAAAATAACCCCATTTAATAAACGGATCATCGTCGTTTTTCCTGAACCATTCGGACCTAATAAACCCGCAATCTCTCCTTTATCAACAGTAAAGTTCATATTTTCCAAAACAAGCTGTTCATTATAGCTCTTCCTTATGCCGTTTACTTCAATAAATGCTTCCTTCATTTTTTCTCCCCCGCTAACGTTAGGCGATATCATATTATTTTTTATTACTAGTTAAATAGTACCAAAAAATAGAAACATTACTATAAATTTTTCAAAAAAAGCCAAACCCTGATATATGGGTTTGGCTTTTTATCTATTATTCGAAAACTTTAATAAACTCTCTCATATAATCTGGAAGATCAGGCGGGCGTCTGCTTGAAACAAGATGACCGTCAACAACGACTGGCTCATCAATCCAAGTAGCTCCGGCATTTTCCATATCATCACGAATACCAGGTGTACTCGTTACCTTTTTACCTTCCAGCACTTTTGCTGAGATTAAAACCCATCCTGCATGACAAATCTGTCCGATCGGCTTTTTGTTCTCTTCCATATGCTGAACGATAGCTATTACTTCAGGGAATCTTCTTAATTTATCAGGTGCCCAGCCTCCTGGAACGAGCAATGCATCATATTCAGCAGGATTAATATCTCCAAAAGAAAAATCCGCTTCTGCCGGCACACCATATTTTCCAATATACGTCTCATTTGCTTTTTCACCAGCAAGCTCGACAATCGCTCCTTCCTCACGAAGGCGATGAATAGGATACCATAGCTCTAAATCTTCAAATTCATGATGAACAAAGCTTAAAATCTTCTTACCCTCTAACTTCATTCTCTATTCCCTCCCCTATTTCCTAAAATGAAATCAACAAATGTATCTACACTGCTTCTTCTAAAACGCTGCGGTTTTTGAACGAGCCATAAATCTCTTTTTATATTGATGTTTTTCATCTTTACCTCTCTCAAAAGACCGAATTTCAGCTCTTTCGCTACTGTTATTCTCGGTAAGATGCTTACTCCAAGTCCCGCTTCAACCGCACTTTTAATCGCTTGAGTACTTCCTAATTCCATGTAACTTTCCATTTTATCAAGAATGTCGCATTCTCTTAATGCATTTTCGACGATTAATCTTGTCCCAGAAGTAGATTCTCGCCAAATCATATGTTCTTTCGTCAACTCTATCATATCAATTTCCGGTCTATTTTTCCAATGATGATCAATCGGACAAACGACAATAAGTTCATCATCAGCAAATTTCTCTATATGAAAGCTCTTATTCTCAACTACTCCTTCAACAAGCGCAATATCAATTACATCACTTGAAAGCTTTTCAAGTATATTATGTGTATTGCCGATATTTAAGAGGACTTTCGTTTCCTGATACTGCTTTTTGAAATTTCCTAAAAGCTCAGGTAGAAAGTATTCTCCAATTGTTAATGAAGCACCTACACTAAGCTTGCTTTCATAATTCCCTGTAATTTGCTGAACCGCCTCTTTTGAACGGTTAATATCCTTCATAATCTCCTTTGCAAATGGATATAATGAATGTCCCGCTTCTGTTAATTTTAATTTTCCGTCTGTACGGTCAAATAGAAGTGTTCCGTATTCATTTTCTAATTGATGAATTTGTCTTGTAACAGCTGGTTGTGATACAAAACTAAGACGGGCCGCTTGGCTGATACTTCCTTCTTCAACAACTAAACAAAACAGCCTTAAACTATCAATATTCACTGAATCATCCTCACCTTTTAACAGATCCAGTATTTATTATACCAAACTAACCCTTATATTAATGTGCTAAAAATAATTTGATACTAACAACAATTAATAGAAGCAATAACATTTGAATAATTACTTTCCCTGGAATTCCAGGTGGTAAACCTGCACTTATAACTGGTTTTCATATCTCATTAAGCAGATCAGTTTTAGGTAATATTACTTATGAAATGAAAAGGAAATATTACATATAGATAAAAGGAGAAATATACGGTAAAATTTCATAAAAAAGTAAAAGGAGTTCTACAAATGAAGAAGAAACAAATCTCAGCACTCTCTCTACTACTCGTTCTATCACTTTTATTAGCTGCCTGTTCTTCAAGTAAAACGGACAGCTCTAAAGAAACCGACAGTTCTAAGGAAGCGGATACACCAGCAACTTCACCTGTTTCCAATAGCGAAGAAGAGGCTCATTGGTCTTATGAAGGAGAAACTGGCCCGGAACATTGGGGAGATTTAGATCCTGCAAATCTTGCTTGTGTAAACGGAACAGAGCAGTCACCTATAAATATTGAAACAACAGAAACAGAGGAAAAAGCAGATCCACAAGAACTGACTATTAATTATGTACCAACATTATTTTCTTTAGAAAATAATGGACATACTATTCAGGCTAACCCTGCTGCTTCTGATAATTCAATTACACTCGGAAATGATACATATCACTTAGCACAGCTTCATTTCCATACACCTAGCGAACACCTATTTAATGGAAATTCTTTCGATATGGAGCTCCATCTTGTTCATAAAAATGAAAAAGATGAGCTTGCAGTTTTAGGATTAATGATTAAAGAAGGAAAAGAAAATTCTATTTTAAAAGAGGCTTGGGAGTCCATGCCTAAAGAACAGACAACAGAAGACGTACAATTAAAGCAACAAATTGATTTAACAAATATTCTTCCCAAAAATCAAGATTCATTCCGTTACAACGGTTCTCTAACAACCCCGTCATGTGCAGAGGGAGTTAAATGGATCGTTTTAGAAGAACCAATTGAAATGTCTAAAGAACAAATCAAACGTTTTCAAGAAATTTTCCCTGAAAACAACCGTCCTGTTCAAAACTTAAACGATCGTGAGATTTTCAAATATTAAGGTAAAATAAAAAGACGATAAGAAGCATAATGATTTTATAATGATGCTCCTTATCGTCTTTTCTTTATTAAACTACTGTTCAATATATTTTTTCAGCATTTTATGAACTTTCGATTCAACAGCATCCAAGTACTCTTCTTCGAATTCGTATGCTGGATGCGGCTGAAACCATTGGATATCACCTTCATGAATAATTCCTTTATACTCATCTCCATTAATATTCAACTTAAACTGATGACGCTCGTGAATTCTTCCTTCAAACATCGGCTGTACTTCAAAAATTTCAAACAATAATAATACCCCCCTACTTCATGGTATTATTATCCTTACCCAAAATGGATATAATATATGTCCACTTTCTAATTTTAATACATACTTTTTCTGCAAAAATTAACAGCACGGCCGATAGCAGAGGATTATTTATTAGTATTAAACTGAATAACACGGCTGCAAAGTTTTTCGACTAATTTACGCTCATGGCTTACAACAAGTACCCCTATATTTCTTCTTTTAGCAATTTCAAGAACTGCGTGCCATATTTGTGCCTGTGTAATCGCATCAAGCATCGTAGTCATTTCATCAGCAAGAAGAAACTGTGTGTTTACCCCTAATGCTCTTGCCACACAAAATCGCTGCAGTTCACCACCTGATAATTCATTCGGCCATCTCGTTAGCCATTCATCTTTAATACCTAGGCTTTCTAATAACTCCGTGTCCGGCACTCCCGCTTCACTTAATATTTTACTCATTTTCCAACGCGGGTTGACTACCTTCTCAGGATGCTGATGTATTAATTGTACAGGGTTGTATCCCTTTTTCGGTATGGAAAGACCATTTATCGTAATAGTACCGCTATGCGGATTTTCATAACCAGCTAAAATCTTGCAAAAAGTTGTTTTTCCGCATCCGCTTGGTCCTGCTAAGCCGACAATTTCTCCTTGTTCCAATGAAAAATCAACATTTTCGATTATCTTTTCTTTTCCATAATGAAAGCTAACATTTTTTGCTTCAAGACGCATGAATGCACCTCACTACTCCATCGCGAACCTTTTTCATCTCTGGACGTGACATACTGCATTCTTCAGTTGCCATCTCGCAGCGGGGTGCAAATAAACAGCCTGAAGGTAAATGATCAGGATGTGGCTGTGAACCTTTTATAGGAATGAAATCATTTTGCGGCAATGCTCTCCATAATGCCTTCGTATACGGGTGTCTCAAGTTCTCACCATTCCCCGAAAAATTATGGACAGGAGCGATCTCAACAGTCGTTCCCGCATAAAAAACAGCAATCCTGTCAGCAATTTGTAATGCTGCTTCAATATCATGTGTAATAAGCATAACTGCACAGCCATTATCAGCTAATTGTCTGAAATGCTTTAATGCTTCCGCTACAGATGCAGAATCTAATCCGGGTGTAGGTTCATCGGCAATAATAACCTTTGCACCGCTAATCATAGCAGTAGATAAAAGTGTTCTTCTCGCCATCCCTCCAGAAAGCTGAAACGGGTACATTTTGTCAACCTGCTCTTTTAAATTGTAACGCTCAAATACTTCCCTTTGCACTTTTACCTTATCACCATTTTTAACTGATGTTCTCACTTGTGCTCCTACACGCATAAGCGGATCTAAATAGTTAACCGACTGTGGAACTAATGAGATTTCATTTCCCCTTAAAGCCTCTTGGCGTGAAAGGGTCAGCTCTTCCCCTTTATATCTTATTAATCCATTCACATAAGCATTGTTAGGCAATATTCCTAAAATTGCATGAGCAAGCAAGCTTTTTCCCGATCCGCTTGCTCCAACAACCGCTACAATTTCTCCTTCTTCCACCGTCACACTTAAATCTGAAATAACATCATAATTTTTTTGCTTTAAACTACTTGAATATTGTTTGAAAGAAACAGATAAATCTTTCACCTCAAGGATAGCCATATATTTTTCCTTTCTTTTCAAAAATGAAGATCAATTATACTAATCATGGGCCCTATTCGGGTCAAAAATAATCCGCAGTTTTTCTCCAATCATATCAAATATTCTTACAATAATAAGTAAACATAACCCAGGGAAAAAAGCGAGCCACCACATCCCTGAAGATAAATATTTCATCGATTCCGATAAAATGATTCCGATTGCCGGTTCATGTGGTGATAAACCAAGACCTAAAAATGTAACTGCTGCTTCATGCAAAATCGCATGAGGAAATAATAACATGAAACCGACCAAAATTTGCGGAAGTATATGTGGAAAAATATGTAGAAACGCAATCCAAACCTTAGATTTCCCCATCATCCTTGAAATTTGTACAAACTCCGCTGAACGAATCTGCATTACTTCAGCTCGAATAATACGTGCGAGACTTGGCCAATGGGTCAAGGCAATTCCAATAACAACTCCATTAAAGCCTCCTCCTAACGTAAAGGCAATAAGAATGAGCGTAACAAGATGTGGTACGCTTAAGAATAGATCTATTAGCCATGTTACGACCCTGTCGGCTATTTTCCCCATCGTTGCTGCAGCTAGTCCTAGGCTAAGAGCAATTAAAGTACTGCCAGCCGCTCCAATTATTCCGACTTTGATACTTAACGAAAGCCCCATAATAGTTCTAGCAAACATATCTCTTCCTAACCAATCCGTACCGAAAAGATGTTTAAAATCAGGAGATGAATTTCTATCTTGTAAATTTGTTGCAATATTATCCTTATCAAGTATAGTACCTATAAATACGATACTTAATAAGAAGACGATAGCAATTAAAAGGAAAAGAAATGTTCTTTGTCTGTTATTTAATATTTTTTTATTCAGGTTAGGGATCATATTCCTTTCCCCTCCCTTATTCTTGGATCTAACAAACGATAAATTAAATCTGCAATTAGGTTCCCTGTAAAGACAAACAAGGCACTAAAAATAACTAATCCTAGTAAAAGTGGAACATCACCTCTAAGACCCGCTTCCACTGTCGCTTGTCCGAGTCCCGGATATGAAAAAACCTGTTCGGCAAGAACTGCTCCGCCAAACATTTCACTAAAAGCTGCAAATTGTAATGTTATTGCCGGGATAGCAATATTCCGCAAACCATGTCTCCAAAATAAAAGGAAGCCTTTTTCACCCCTTGCTCTTGCAAATAACACATAATCACTTGCAAGTACATCAATCAATTTCTGTCTTGTATGCAAGGCAACATTCGCTACCCCTATAATACTAAGTGTCATAGCCGGCAAGATAAGATGTATTATTCTGTCACCAATCGTCACATCTTCTGAGAGCACTCCAGCAGGCACACCTAACCCGATCGGAAACAGGTCAAGCCATACGGCAAAAATCATAAGCAATATAAGCCCCATCCAAAAAGCAGGGGTCGAAGCCAGTGTATAACAATACCATTTTATAAAACGATCGACCCATGTACCTTTCTTCATTGCTGCAACGATTCCTAAAATAAAACCAATTAATCCAGAAAAAACCCATGCCACTGCCATTAGGAAAAATGAATTTAAAAACCGTTCACTAATAATTTCAGAAACTGGACGGCGAAAGATCATCGAAGTACCTAAATCTCCAGCAAGCAGTGCTGACAGCCAGTTAAAAAACTGTGTCGTTACAGGCTCATTTAATCCCCAATACTCCATAATTCTTTCCCTTTGTTCAGGCCCGACTTTCAGCATATCTGCACCTACATAAGCTTGAATTGGATCAATTGGTGAATTTTTCACTAATATAAAGGAAATCAAACAGATAGCTAATAGAAGGGAAGCTAGTTTTACCAGCTTCCAAAAAAGAAAAATACCAATGTTCTTACTAGTTTCCAACCTACTCAGTCCATTTCCATTCAACGAGATTATCTGTTACAGGCCAGCCATGTCCATGTGGATGGATTCTTTGCTTGCCAATATCAAGCTTTTCATTCACTAAATACAGATGATCAATATTTACTAACCAAGCCCAAGGTGCATCTCCTTTTGCACTTAGACCTGTTTTTCCGTCCCATTGTGCTTTTTTCCAATATTCGTTTGCTTCTTCCTCATTTGTTGCCTTAAGTGCTTTTTCAAAATATTGATCTACTGTTTCATTTTTATAAAAACCAATATTATAATATTCAACTCCGGCATTTTCACCACTGTAAATATTATACATCTCTAATGGGTCATGACTTCCCCATCCCATCAAAACAGCATTAGAATACATTTTCTTCTCAATTGTATCCCAGCTGCCACCTTCTACTTTTATATCGATCCCTAGAGGCTTCATCATATCGGCTACAGAAATAGCAAGTGATTGACGGATAGTATCATCAGCAGGATATAGAAGAGTAAATTCCGCTTTTAGAGATCCTTTTTCAAGAATTCCATCCTTATCTGTATCTTTCCATCCTGCATCTTTCAGCAGCTTCTTAGCACCTTCTAAATCCCCGTCTTTAATAACCGTTTCACTGTTCCACCAAGGAAGGGAATCTACTGACGTATACGCTGCTGTTCCATAACCTTCCAATACTCCATCAATGAGTATTTTTCTATCTATTGCTATATTAATTGCATGACGTATAGATGGTTCAGCTGTTACATCATTACCAATCGGATGACCAGCTTCTGTTTTGTCTCCTGACTTCACATAAGGAAAGATAATACCACGGTTATCAACTGTTTTCACATCTTCAAGCTTCATTCCGTCTACCTTCTGTTTACTAAATGAAGCAGGAATATATGCTACATCCACCTGATTCGCTTTCGCCGCAGCAAATGCAGCATCTTCATTTAAAAATAAAAAAGTTACCTTTTTAAAGTTTGATTTTTCACCATAATATTCAGGATTTTCTTTTACAATAAGCTGCTGTCCCTTGTCCCATTGCACAAGCTCAAATGGACCAGAACCAACAGGATTCTGTGCATAATCTTTACTGTAAGCATGTTTAGGAACAATACCTGTAGCAACTAAATTATTAATAAATGTTGACTGCGGCTCCCTTAAGGTAAACTTCACAGTAAAATTATCAGCAGCCTCTACTTTTTCCATTACATTTAAGTCAACAACAGAGCCATTATTCAATGCCGTTTCAAACGTAAATTTAACATCAGCAGCTGTTAAAGGCTTGCCGTCAGAAAATTTGACGTCTTTTCTTAAAACAACTGTCCAAACCTTTCCATCCTCGCTTACTTCATAATTCTCTGCGAGGTCATTTACAATTTTAAGATTATTATCCCTTTTCAACAAAGTACTTTGAAACAGTGGTGAACCGTAACGTCCCCAGCCAGTCGTTGGATCAAATCCAGCTTCTGGTTCATTTCCCACAGCTAAAATAAGATCCTCTTTTTTCTCATTTGTTTGAGCCTCGTCCTTATTATCGGTACTTTTTTGAGAACAGCTCGTTAAAATAATACAAAAAATGAAACAGACAACTGTAAATAAAAATTGTTTTTTCTTCAATTATCTCTCTCCCCTAGTAAAATTCCCTAAAAAGGTAATATTTTTAGGACTCACAAACAAATAATACCATTTTTTCTCTTTTTACACTTGTTATAAAGTGAACCTTCCATCAGTGGGGGTTTTC
>NZ_BCVG01000037.1 GCF_001591625.1 Metabacillus fastidiosus NBRC 101226 | reverse complement strand
CATCTTGCACAATTAGAAACTCTATCGATATCATTCTCTCATTTAATATACTGTCGGTTAGAGTACTCCCGTCTTGAAAAGGGGACTTTTGTAGTTGTATTTCTGCTTCTACATCACCTAATCCATCAACCTTTTGTAAATAAAAAGGAGGACCGCCGAAATGAACGACCTCCCCAGTTGCACTTGTAAATGTTAATCGCTCCATTTAGATCCCCCATTCTATGGCTTGTTGCTGTCCTACTTTTCTCAATGCACGCGCATTTTCGCTTGGTGATAAAGCAGTTGGTGAATGTAAGTGAACTTCTTGCTTAAATCCTCCTGCAGCAAAACAATTTTCTTTCTGATGTATCCAAAGATCAATATCCAACTTCTGTTCAATCTGTCGTTTCAGTTCATCCATTTGAAGTCCTACTTCTACAGATGAACGGCTAATATTAATATTAGATACATCAGGCTTAAACCACTCGGTCATATTGGCAGTCGCTGATATAGCTTTACTTTCCATTGCATTAATACCAACAATCAAACCTTTTACAAGATTTTTACCAATAACGTCCCTCATCCATCTGGATGGTGAATGAATATCGAAAGCACTTTGAATCGTAGAACGAACAGAATCAGCAATCTCCTGAGCAGTAGACACTAAATTTCCTCTCATGGCATTCATACCATTAATTAACCCTTTAATTGCATTTTGTCCGATTACAGGTAAAGATGCATTCATAGCATTGAATTCAGTAGTTGTGCCCGTTCTAATTTCCTTTACTTTACCAACAAATTCGTTTTTCAGTGAATCTAATTTTGTTTTAGTATTTTTACGAAGCTCATCGATTTTACTTTCAGTCTCAACCCTTAAACCTTCCATTTCAGAAACAGCTTGCTGTCGGGCAATATTAGATTTCTCTTTCCATAGCCCTTGAAACTCGTTTAACTGTGCATCACTCATCGAAATAAGTGCTTTGGTTTCAGCTAAAGCTTTAGGACCCATTGTTTGCAATTCTGCTATCAGTCCATCATCTACGCCCCTGGCAGCCAAAGCCTTCATGTTCTTTGCCCAGTCAGACATCACAGATACCTGATTTTTCAAATTATCGATGAGAGATTGACTTGCAACCTCTTCCTTTTCTGCTACTTCTTCAAATGTTCCAGCAAAACCAATCAAAGCAGCAGTCCGATCATCAACTGATTTTTGATATTCATCACGAAGTTTCTGTTCATCCTCAATCAACTTCTGATTGACTTCTTGAATCTTTGTTAAGTAATCATCGCTTAAAGATTTCAACTTCTCATGAATATCTCTCTTAATCTCCATAACTTTTTGTTCTGCTTCAATACGCTCGGCCGTACCTTTTGTATAACGTTGTGATACTTGTTCCCATGCAGCTAACTCTTGAACAAGAGACATTTTATTAAGCTTTACCTTTTCTTCGATATAAGCCTTTTCTTTCTCAAACAACTCTTTGTTGTAGTTCAACTTGGCATCACGAAGCTGTAGTTCGGCAAGACGTTTTTCTTCTGTTCCATTTTTGAATTGTGTAACAGCCTTTTCCCATATCTTCACTTCATCTGCTAGAGATATATTTTCTAGCTTTCCCTTATTAGAAATAAAGTTTTCGATTGATGTTAACTTATCCTTTAATAAATTCGACTCAATTTTCTTAATTTCAGAAGCACTCTTTTTCTGAATATCCGCAATTTTTTTAGAAGAGTTTTCATGAATTCTTTCAATTTGTCGGACTTCAGAAGCTGTTAATGCTCTTTTCTTTTGCTTTGCATTTTTTTGAATAGCTGCAATATCTTTTTCCGTTTTGATTTCTATATTTTTAATTTCTGTAGAGGATTGTCTCTTTATCTTCGCTATTTCATTTGCTGTCTGGTTATTTGAGTTTACAATGAATTTATTAAATTGATTAATTAGGTTGGCACTTGCCTGCATTCCATTTTTAAAGTCAGGAACTGCTGCTTTCGCTACCTTATTTGTAGCTGATGTAACAGAACTAATAGCTGCTTCCATACCAACGGCTATTCCTTTAGTGATCCAAACACCCACCTCATCACGCATAACACGTGACGGAGAATGAATACTTAACGCACCCTTAATCCCATTTGTAATTGTGCTTGCAATAGATTTAATTTTACTTTGAACTGCTCCCATCATAGAGCCTATTCCGTTTATTAATCCTTGGATAATATTTCTCCCAATGCTTACTAGATTAATAGATGATAAAAATGATTTAGCTGCATTCCATCCATTGACAATAGCTGTTTTTACACCATTCATAGCATTGGTAACAGCTGACTTCAATGAATTAAACACATTCACAACAACAGATTTAATGCTATTAACAGCACTCGTTACTGCAGATTTTATAGAATTCCAAGCAGAAGTAATCCCTGATCTTATTCCATTCATCACATTGGAAATGGTTGACTTAATACTATTCCAGACACTCGTAATAGTAGATTTCACGCTATTCATCGCACTTGTGATAGCTGATTTAATGACATTCCATATACTTGTCACATTAGACTTAATAGCGTTTAGCACACCTGATATAGCAGATTTAATCGAATTCCAAATACTTGTACTAGTGGACTTGATACTGTTCAGCGTATTAGAGATAGTCGATTTAATTGTGTTCCATACAGAAGTAACTGTAGACCTAATTCCATTAAGAACACTAGTGATGAAAGATTTAATACTGTTCCAAATCGTTGTGATAGTGGATTTAATTCCGTTAGTGATCGTTGAAATTGTATTTTTCACTGCATCAAATGCTGTTTTCACTGCATTTTTAATAGTGTTCAATGTATTGTTAAATATAGTCTGAACAACATTCCAGGCTGATTGCATAGTAGACTTAGCTTTCCCGCCGAAATCTTTCATCGGTCCGATAAAAGTACCGAACTGCAGTTTTACTACGCCTAAAATCCCTTGCAGTAAACCACTCGCAATCTGCTTAACACCTTCCCAAACACCCTTCCAATCCCCTTGTATTAATGCTGAGAAAGTTTTCACAAGACCCAGAATAACGTCAATGGCTCCACCAATTGTTGTTGTAATAGCATTCCATGCATTAGAAATAACCGACTGGATAGCCGGCCAGACAAAACTAATAATCGCCATGACAGTGTTCATCGTTGTAGTAATTTTAGAGACAATAGCATCCCAAACAATCTGTGTTGCTGCTTTTATACTCTCTTGGTTTTCATTCCAAAATTGAGTTATTTTCGACCATGTGCTCATTAAAAATTCCCCTATTGCACTTACAGCAGTCGAAATAGCAGTTTTTACAGCATTCCACACTTCATCTACTTTTTGACGAAATGCTTCATTATTGTTATATAAACTGATAAAAACAGAAGCTAGTACACTAATAATAGTAATAATCCATCCAACCGGACCGCCCAAGAGACCAAATGCTCTTGCCAATAAAGGTAATGCCCGTGAAGCAAGGTTTGTTATAAACGGGAAGATCCGACCGATCGTAGCACCTAAGTTAGCAAATAATGGTCTAATAAAACCTAACGCTCTACCTAGTCCTCCCATAATCGCCGTCCCTAATCCACTGAATAAAGTAGAAAAGGCAATAATATTTGGAACAATTGCAATAAAAGCACCTACTAATGCAATAAGTACTGCAATAATTTGCCCAATAATCGGATGTGCTCTCATCATGCTGTTAGTCCATGATAAAAATCCATTGACCATATCCAGTAATTTTGAGCCTAGAGGAGCCATACCGATTCCTAAGTTCACAAGGAAATTAGTTAGATTCCCTATTAAACTGATTACTTTCGGTGCATTATCTCTAACATAACTAATAAAGTTCTGGAATCCTTGATTTTGCCCTAGAGAGGCACTCCACTCTTTGAATCTTGCCATCATATTTTGTAATGAAGTCATCATATCCGAACTCAATGGACCAAATGCAGCAAAGAAATAAGTCACACCTGCTAATGCATCTCGAAAGATCGCCCGTATTTTCGGCATATTCTCGTTGATGTAATTGACGAATGACTCAAACTTTTTACTTTTGGATAATCCATCTGCCCACTTAGCAAAATTTTGGCTCATCTGTAAAAATCCATTAGCTGTATTCATTGCCAATGGACCAAATGCTACCATCATGCTCATAAGACCTTGGAACAGATTCCCGATTGCTTTCCCGGTGATCTCTAGCAAAGGACCAGTATCTTTATTTAAATAATCAAAAAATGCTTTAATTGGTGGAGATTCTAACGACTTATTTAATGCTGTCATCAGATTGTTTACAGCTTGAGTTGCTGAAGCAAACAACGGCTTTGCCATCTGCAACATTTTATTGGCTGCCTGCATACCTTTTGTAAAGACTTCAAGCACTGGTTTTTCGAGTTCTTTTGCAATCCCCTGATATGTCTTTTTGAAACCGTCAAATGATTTTTTCGCTTCTTTTTGAGCTTTATTTAATTTCGCTTTTTCATCAAAAATTTTAACAATGGCTGGTACTGCTACTGCCGCAAAAGCAACCGCTGCTGCCCCAGCTGCTAAGAATGCAGTAACAAGAGCAAATGTTGATCCTGCTACCGTTCCGATCATAGGACCAAGTGCACCAATCAATCCACCAATACTTGCTAAAATAGGAGAAGCAGTAGAACTAAGGGCAATAAAAGCACCTCTTAGTGTATTACTCATAAGTTCACTAAACGCTCGAATATTACTCGCGATACGTCCAATCGTCTGCTGAAATCGTTCAATACGTGCCTCAATTTCAATAATAATATTTCGACCATCAATTGCACTCATTGCTGCACGTACTGCAGCAAGTGCTCCAAAGAAACGGCTAGTGCTTGCATTGACAACAGCTGTGATCCTATCCCGAACAAATGCGACCGCAGCTGTTCTAGCAGCTGCTAGTCGGGACATAAACTGGCTAGTGTTTGCTCTAATATTGGCAATAATGCGATCACGGATAAAAGTAGACGCTTGTGCTCTTGCATTCGCCAATCCTGCTGTGAATCGAGCAATATTTGCATTAACCGGCACGATAATCCGGTTATATATAAAAGCATTAGCTGCTGCCTTAGCTGTTGCCAAGCGAGACATAAACTGACTTGTATTCGCTCGAATACTAGCAATAATTCGATCCTGAATGAAGGCTGAAGCCTGTGCTCTTGCGTTTGCTAATCCCGCAGTAAATCGTCCGATATTAGCATTGATTGGCACAATGATGCGATTATATATAAATGCGTTCACTGCTGCTTGAGCTGTAGCTAATCGGGCCATAAAATCTGTAGTATTCGCTCTGATTCTTACTACAATACGATCTCTAACGAAAGCAGATACTGCTATCCTTGCCGCAGTTAACCTTGCCATGAACTCACCAGTATTTACATTAATAATCGCTGTGATTCTATCACGAATAAAAGCACTTGCTGTTGCACGTGCAGCTGATAAACGAGACATAAATTGACTTATATCTATGCTAAGTAATGCAGTAATTCGATCACTTATAAATCCTAGAGCTGCTGTTTTTGCTGCAGCTAACCCTCTTAAAAACCCTCTGGTATTAGCAGTGATACGAGCAATAATTCGTTCACTGACAAACTCCTGTGCTAAAGCTTTAGCTCTTAAAATACTGGATGTAAAGTCATTGATTCGCGCCCTGATTTCCGCAACTGTTTCACTCCGACTAAAACGTCTCAATTGTTCACGAGCCTGCGCCATACGAACCCGGAACTCATTGATTTTAGCTGTAATTCGTGCGGTAATATCAGTTAATTGAAAACGTTCTGCCTGTCGCTGCGCTTCTCTGATACGACGTTGAAATTCTCTAATATTAGCACCTATAATAGCTGTGAAATTAGCTAGCATCCGTCATCCCCCTTTACTGTGGTCTATAATTTTTCATGGCTTCCTGAGCTTTGCGATAACGCTCCAAATCAATACGTGGCTCTCTACTTTCCTTCCAATCAGCTGAATCATTCAAAATACGTTTTCTGGCTGTTTCTGCATCGAACATTTTCTTTTCCGTCGCCTTTTTAGCATTTTGAGCATAACGGTTAAACATAGCTTGCTTCGCCATTTGCTCATAAATATCGACTGTTCGTAGCTGTGCACCTTTTATAAAATTTTTAAACTCCCGTGGTGTCCACGAGAGTATTAAGTCAACATCATATATTTGTAGATAATGAGCAGAGTCTACAAACAATTGATCATAATCTATGCCTTCAGCTCGTCTCGGGCCGCGATCATCATGTTGTATGCCTTGAAATTCGTTGCTTTTTCTTCCTCGTCTACTCCCGTTTCTTTCAGTAACTCTAAGTCGCGCCAGAAGTTCCGAGCTTGTTTCCCGAAAAAAGCAGATTCATCAATTGCTTTGAAAGCTTCCTTAAATGCTTCCTCTGTTCCACCGTCTTCTTCAAAACGATCTTCAATCGCTTCCTCAATTTCTTCAAGAGAAGGTTTATCCTTCTTCAAGTAATCAAGTGCACAATCCCAGAACGCTAATAAATGCTTATTTGAATATTGCAGCAGATTCATATAGATATTATGAAAACCTCCCGTTTCGTTACCGTCTTTATCTACTCCTGCGTATTTTTTATCTGCTAATTTATCAAATTTAAAAGTACATTTCCCTTCAAGTTCTCTACCTTTAACTGTTAATACTGCCATCTTTACATTCCTCCTAAAATAGTAATTTATGAAAAGAAAAAAGAGCCAAGAAATGGCCCTTTTACGCTGTCGTGACTGTAATTTTATTGCTACGTAATGATTCAACCTCGTTTATCACTGCGGTAACTTCAAAATTATATGCTGTTGCTGTAGTTAAACCAGTTACTTTATATGTGTTGGTATCTGAAGTTCCAACTTGTACGTTATCTTTATAAATTCGGTACGAAGCCCCGCCAACAGCATCCCACGTCAACGTTACCGTCGTTGCTGTAGGTATACTAGCTGTTACATTCGCGGGCGCATCAGGGAGTAGACTTTTGGTTAGGAAATTCCCCTGTTGCTGCACCCGGTTTCTCAAATCCATAACGAGCAAATTCAATCATTTCTGGTGGTAGTGGATCAAGCTCCCCTTCTTGTGTAGAACCGATAACTTGCACAGTTGCAGAAACTTCTGTGAATCCATCTTGCGGATTAGACTTCTCTACACTTTCTACAATGCAATAAGCGAATACAGCGTCATGTTTACCACTAGCATTTTTATTAATATCTACTTCCCATACTTTCAGTTGTTTTTTCTTTTTGATTGCATCAAGAACTGCTTTTTGTCCCGGATCACCAGTTTCGCCATATGCGAAGAACTCAAATGACTCACTATTTTGGCCATATCCTACGATACGACCAAAC
This sequence comes from Metabacillus fastidiosus NBRC 101226, assembly GCF_001591625.1. GTDB lineage: Bacteria > Bacillota > Bacilli > Bacillales > Bacillaceae > Metabacillus > Metabacillus fastidiosus. The sequence continues at coordinate 24,564 of NZ_BCVG01000037.1, read as the reverse complement.
TTCGTCTGTTCATCAACAATTTCGTTTTCAATTGAATAACTATTTTCTGTTAAGTTACCAATTAACATACCTTGTGCTGCTAGAGCTGCATCTGTTGATTGAACAAGTAAAATAGTATCTTTACCTTGTTGCATCTATACATCACTCCTTAAATATTTTGTATTGTATACCGCATTCGTAAAACCCCGTGTTTTATTTTCGGATCAATATCATCAAATACGGTCATTCCTCGCCTTTCTACTTTCAATAATTTGAAACCCTCTATGTCTAGTTTGTAAGAAAGAGATTTTAAGCAGGCATTTAAAATGTTATATGTCTCTTTCTTTCCTGCATAATCAGACCACACGTGAATAACGATACTAATTTCCTCGCCAAATGTGCTTTTTGTATCAAAAGGCAACTCACTTGGTTCGCCAATAACAACATAGGGATATGCTTGATTTTCTGGAACAGCATCAAAAACGCCTGTAACCATTCCCGAGATTACCGGATCTGATGACAGACGTTGATAAATAGCTTTTTGTAATTCCCATAAGGCTGTTTCATAACTCATTTAATCACCCCAAACCACCTACAGCTTGTCGAAAATGACGTTCGCCTATATCTACTGCAGGTCCCCAAAACTCTTGTGGACGCTGACCTCTTGTAGTTACATATCTTCCTAATTTAGTAGAATAGTATGTCCAAGGTGTTGTGCGACCATCACCGTTTTTAGCATAAATACCGGTACCGTACTCAACGTAAATCGCATAATGAGCACTCACTGTCACCCTTGCTGTTAATCCCCCTTCTAAAAGTTGTACCTCAATGCTACTCCTTAAATTCCCATCATCTACTGGAGCTAGTGATCGGGCATTAGATTGAATAATATAAGCCGTTTCTGCAACAATTCGTTTCACTTCACTCTCAATTTGATCACCGTATTCCTCTAATGCATGAGCAAGATCAGCACCGCCAAATCTTCTTCTGATTCTAGCCATTCTGCACCAATTTTAATGGCAGCCGTATAATTTCATGCTGTCCTCCCTGATCTTCAGGACGGCCGACTATTTCGTATGTTTCCTCTTCAAATACAGCACGCATATCCGTTTTTATATCAGTCCTATATGGATAATACAAATAACGGTCAAGTGGATTGTTCAATTGCATTGCTTCATAGCGTTCTTTACTAGTTGGTGTATCCATGAAACCTTCCATTGTTAAGAAAGTTGTCCATGCTTTTTTATGACCGCCTCCACCATCGGAAACTGAGGCTAACTCCTGAATTGTGACTTCATGTGGAAATTCATCGTGAAGCATGGAATTTCACCTTCTTATAGGGACGTAAATACTTGTAAAGAGTCTCTGGAAACTCTAAATCGTATGAATATGAAACAGATCCCATCGACCGGCTTTTCAGTCCTGTTTTTAGCTGATTATGTTCAATAGCTTTAGCGAGAAAAATTTTCACACCACCTGGAATATCTGGAGGACGGAACGAATTATTACAGTAAGCCTCTACATGCTCCAATAAAATAGGGAGCATAGCACCGTAATAATCATCGTTCACTGTGCTTCGCTCCCTATTTATACCTTTAATTTCTTTAATTTCTTCTGGTGTGGGTTTCCACATATTACTCACCTACTTCAATAACACCGGCTTCTTCTAATTCTTCTTGTGCTTTTTTTGTAACTGATAAAGAGTCACCTTTTTTATAACGATCCTTCCCGTACTTTACATTACGATTAAAAACCACTTCGACTTTAGTAGTCTTTGAAGATTGTATTTCTGTTGTTTCAGTCACTAGATTTCACTCCTTAGCTCACTTTTGCGATAAAGATTTTATCAAGGTTCTCGAATGATGGAAGAACAATTTCAGACACAATAGTTTGTACGTTAACCGGATGTGCTTCTTTAATTGTTGTAATTGCTACACCTGTATTAACAATTCTTACATCAGCATTTGTAGAGCCTGTCATTAAATCAGATTCCTCTGGTGTTGTACCATAGTATGTGTTGCCTAATGTACCACTTCCAGGAATTAAAGTGATATGATCGTCTGGATAGAAATTCTTCGTTGTGCCATCTTCTGCGATATATTTTTTGTTGTACACAGCAAATGTAACTCCCGTTTTGGCTTCTAAATACTGACGTAACATGCTATCTGTCAAAATAACATTTTGTCCACCAATTGGATTCATATCCAATTTAATAGATTTATTCTCCATCAGATAGTTCCACGTTTTGCGTGTTAATATAGCACGTGTTGGACGCTCACCAGTATCATCCTCGACTGTATCCTGCCATTTAGTAATGTCTTGGATCGGTGTTGAGTTTGCTGTATCTGACCATTTTGCAGTCATAAGCAGCTCCTCTTTATGATCTTCACTCATTTTGTAATCGTATGTGTAATCCTGACGGTTCGCTACAATAGCAATAGTACCGGTAGATAATAGCTGCATGCGCATACGCTCTGGTTGTACCGTTGCACCGTCTACAAGAGTGGTTACATCATCAAAAATCTTATTAACTACGGTTTTGACCATTGCATCTGCATTGGAAGCAGCCAATGTATTTAGTTGTTGACGGTCTTTTTCACCGATCTGCATTGCTTCACGGAAAAATGGCATTTCCGTTTGTACTTCCTTAAATCCGATACGGTCACGCAATGTTGCTTTTGTATCAAAAGCAGATGGCATCAACGCAACCGGCAGCCCATTTGCACCTTTGATCCAACTTAAATCTAGTCCCAATTGTTTCTTCGCAGGAAAAAGTGTTTCACCAAGGTATGGAATACGATTAGAAACTCTCTCACTGTAGTAAGCAGCAATATTTTTCGCACTTACATTATCAAAAATAGTTGGCATACTCATTCATCCTCTCTTATTTCAAAAATGTAATCTGTTTTAATGCAGTCATTTCTTCTGCAGTTGGAGTGGCCGGTAGTTTGTTTAAATCAACGAAACCATGGATTAATAAAGCTCCTGAAGCAGGCCCGTAAGTAACATCCACATCCTCAAACAACACACCTTCCGCATTTGATACACCTGTAGTAGTTGTTGCTTTTACTGCTTTTTTAGTTTGATCTGCTAATACACCACCACCAAGAATTGTGCCAGCAGCAACAATCTTCTTACCTTCTGTATTTGTTGCAACACCTGCATCATTCACTGTGATCGCCAGGTTTACATAATGATCAGGGAATTTTAAGATCGTTTTTTTATTTGTATAAGTCGTTTCTACATATTTCATTGATTATCACTCCTATCCAAAATAGTTTTCTTGTGCTTTAACTGCACCTTCAACATTTCCATTGAATTCTTTGGCAATCTCTTTGCCGTAATCTCCATCATTGCTACTTCCACTAAACCCCTTATTTACATCACGGCCATTTTCTTTAAATTTGTTTTCTACTGCTGCCTGTACTGCTTTTGTGTATACTTCTTCAAATCTGCCAAGGTTTGCTGTTGTAGACTCTTCATCTTCTGCTAAAAAGAAATTAACAATATCAGTTGGCAATCCTTTATCAGTCGCTTGCTTCATCGCAATATTCATGAGTTTCTCTTTTTGAGCTGCTTTCTTCTGACTCTCTAACTCTTTCTCAAGTGCAGCAATACGCTTCTGTTCCTCTGTTTCCTGTGGATTACGTTTCGTAAGTTCTGCCTCCACCATAGCTTCAAGATTATTAGACTTCCATGTTTCCAAAGCTGTATGATGATGCTTATCCTTTTCTGAATCCAAATCACTTTTTACTGCTGCATTTGTTGTCACTGCCGTTAATATGTCACCTTTCTCCAACGACTTAAAAATATGTTGAATGAAAGCCGACTTGTCCCCAGCTTCAATAAGCGCTTTTAATTCTTCAAAATTTACTTGCATATTAGTTTCCTCCTTGTCCTTCGTACGTCTCCACCCACGAAACACATAATAAATAGCCCTGTTTTATGTCTGTTGGCTAAAGACAATTTTATGAAGCTAACTTCTTTTTCCACTCTTCAAATGTTACATAAGGAATAGTAACCGAAGGCGGCTGTACTTCCTTTTGAGCCTTTTTAAGTGATTGTAAATATGTTAATCCTTCATCAGCCATTAACGAGTCTATACGATCTGCTAACTTCTGTTGATAATCAATATCCATATAATCTCGACCACGGCGATATTCTGGAATCATGTCATTAACAGTATGCATTACTACACAACGACAATTAATATCCATGTCTGCTTTCCCCCACAAATGCGGTCCCTTTGCTTTCATACCTTTATAATGGAAATAACCATCTTTATCAGCTTTCTGACCATCTAGCTTTCTATGAGAAGCCCGGACACGTAAATCTAATGAACTCATCCAAACCTTTCCCATCTTCACATACTGAGAGGCTTGATCTGCTACCTTTCCGTCAGCAATACTTCTAACTCTTCCTGCCTCTGTTCTCGCAACCAGTCTAGCTTTCTTTTGCGAAAAACCAACAGCTTTTCGAATCCTCTCAGCCATATCTGCATAGCTCTCGCCAGCAATAAGTCCTTGTGAAATTTCAATATTAATCTTTCTTACTATTTCATCTCGATGCTGCTTAAAAATCTTAGGCAATGTTAAAAATTCAACCGGATTAGCGATAGCTTCACGGACAATAGCTGTTGATGGAATAGTAAAGCCCATTTCCTCACCTGATGCCATCTGAAACAGAAAGGCAGCCATTAAGAAATTCTCCACATATTGCGTCTCCATGCTTTTATTTACTTCCTTAATAAGCTGCCGGTAATCATCAGAGAACATTTTTGAGATAACTTCCATTTCCTTCTGAAACCGATTGTACTTATTTAAATCAGTCCAAGACGGCTCCCCACCTTTGCCATACTTGCGATATATTTCAGAAATGCGAAACAAAATTTCTTTTAATCGCTTAGCAAAAATAATCTCAATGTCAGATTCAGCTTTTGCCAACAGTTTATCTAATCGGTTATGAATCTCCTGTTGGTTCATCCTCTTCACCGCCTAACGGTTCAAGCTGATCACCGTACAGCAAAGCATCTTGTTGCATTTCATCTAATTCATAATCGACATTATCAACAAATGAAAGAAGGGAAAGACGTGTACGTTCACTTACATGTCCTTTTAGTTCTTTTGTTGACCGTGCTTCATCTAAAATATTAGCTGGAAGATTACGTTTAAAGCCAAAGAACACTTTCAAGTAATCCTCTCTATTAACTCCTTTCCTTTTTGCCCAAGCGCTGAATAATACTTTAAATTGATAACGCAGTGATGAAGTGAATTTTCTTTCCATCGTGATACATTTATTTTCAAGTGCCATCATTTTCAACTTCATAGCAATACCACTCGCATTTCCGGCAAACTTTTCATCAGCGAAATTCACCGATTTAGCAAAGCGCATTATGTTATCTTCTAATCTATTTAAATGATTCTCGATCATCGTGTCGTTAATATCTTTAGTAAGATAACGCACATCATCATTTTCACCAAACAACTCAAATATCCCCGATTTTTTCAGCTCTTTTAATGTATCTTCATCCGCACCCATCCCTTTCAAAATAAGATAAGCCAAGCGATACTGTTCAATTTCATTCGAGGCATCAGATAATGTTCGGTCGTATGCATCGATGAGAGCTAGTACTTTCTCTGCATCAGCTTTTAATTCTTTATTGTTAGCAATCCCAAAAAGAGGATTATATTCAAACATGTGTGGCTGAATATCAACCAATTCAAAATCATTTCCTTTAGCTTGTGAAAAATAATAAATATATACGTAATCATAAAACTCTGCAAAGATAGTATTATCAGATGAATAGTATCGTAAGGAATAAATCGGTTCATGAATATCCTCTCCGATAAACACTGCTTCCCAGGGATCAATATTTTTAATACGTTCCTTTCCTTCTTTATCAATGTAGGCTAAACGCGCTGAATATCCGCAAATAGCTGCCATTTTCCCACACTCTGCATCGTCATCTTCCGCATTGTTGCGTAACAGGAATTCCGAAAGCTGCTCTTTTATTGCTTTGTCTTTGTTGTCGACATCATAAGCAATTGGATGTCCAAACATATAACCAATCTTTGTATCTACTATATCTACATCAAATGCATTGTTTAAGAGATTATTAACTTTATCATCTAATCTCCGGATAGCTGAATTGGTACCAAATCCATCAAACCGTGCTGGCCCGCGTTTGAATATTTTGGGCCCATCTACATCAGCCTTATACCTCTCATATAATTGTTTCGTTCGGTCATGATCTTCTTTATGAGATTGAATAAGAGCCTGTACAATTTCCTCGTTAATTCCATTTGCATCGATTTGTTTTTTGAACTGAAGCACTTCTTTCACCTACTTCCTGTCCTTCTTCTCTGTGGTTTTAATTGTGTATAGATCGCATAGCGTAAGGAATCTAACACATCATCCCATTGCTTCACTGGCTCTCCGGTTACTTCATTCCATACATAAAGAAAAATTTCTTTATCAAATCGTTTAACATTATTCTTAACGACTTTTAACTTATCAGTTTTGAATAACCTCGCTACTTCTTCAATACCAGCAATTACTGCTTTATCAGCATTTACAGCTCGTATTCTCTCACGTCTGAATCGTTGAATATGTTCTGGTCTTGCCGAATCGCAATAAAAAAAGATGTTACCATAACGAGATTGAATCTCTTTGACGACATCTACCCAAAAATCTATTTCTTGATGTTGGTGTGCATGTTCTTCTAGTAAGTAATAGCATCCTTTGTCATCTTCTCCAATGACTACGATTGAGCCATGATGCTCATATCCCCAGTCCACCCCTGCAAAATAACGTATAAAGTTAATTCCTTCCATACTAGCAATATAATGTTTATTTTTATCAAAGTCTTTATAAATAACACCTTCGGCTGCAACCCATTGACCTTTAATATCGCGGTCTGTAAACATTCCACTCGGAGTAGAAGCAACAATACTCTCTACATATTCCGGATCCAAAAAAACATTATCATACAGTGTAAAATGAAAGGCTCTAATGTTTAAACGACCACTTTCAAGCCTTTGGCCATCTTTATCAATATAGTCCTCTTTCACTGGATGAGCAGGATTTTCTGGGTTTGTATCAATGATGATTTTTGCTCCTTTATAAGAACAACGGGAAATAACTTCTTTCACAAAATTATCATGAAGAGCTGTTCCTTCATTTAATAAGGCTCCAGCTGCAGTAAATCCCCTTGCTTTCTTCCAACTATCTGACTTAGAGCCATCAAATACATAGATTTTATTCCCGAAAATTTCGAAAGCGTTGGTCTTATCTAATTTAATCTCTCGTCCGATAATATTTTCAATATCATTAAGGATATTCCGCCAGATAGAAGAATAAGTCGCACCGCCAATGACGAAGGATAATCCTTGACCTTCATAAGTTGCAATATGCCCTAAATAAAGCAGGATAGCCACGTATGTTTTACCAGCACGTTTTGCGCCACTCAAGATTAGTATTTTAGGATTTTCAGTCCGGACACTCTCAACTACTTCAATCTGTTTTGGAGTTAATTCCATCGACTAACCCCCTTAGTGCTGCGGCAACATCTTTTTCAGAGCTAGAGTTATTTTCAAGCTTACTCACTTCTGCTTTCGTTTTATCAATATTCAAGCGCATCTGTTCAAGTTTGAGTCTGCGTTCATCCTCATCATGGGCCAACTCATTGAACTGTTTGATTAATCCTCTCAGTTCACTCATAGCTCTTGATTGAGCATTTAAGAAAGTGGCATGACGATCCCAAGCGAATTGAAACTCCCACTCCTCTTCCAAAGTTTCATAGTTTTCACCTGAATCTGCTTTCCTGTTTTTGAGTTCTTTGATCATTTCATCCTTATCAGTAACAAACATAATTTGCTGAGCTCGAATGATTGCTGCATACTGAATCTGTATGTGATCGAATATTAAATCAGCTGGTGATCGTTCTTGCATTCCTTCCATGATCTCTAAAGTTTCAGCAGGAAGGTATTTTGCAAAGAAACCATGCTTCACAGCAGCTGTGTTCCGTTTTGTAAATTGATTTTTAGGATTAGGGTTTCCACTCCTTTTCCTCGATTCACCAGTAGTTGCATCTTTTTTAATAGTTGCAACCTTTTCATTTTTGGTTGCATCCTTTTTAGTTGGATCCCTAAACCATCCTTCACGGCTTTTCCTACTCTTTAATGTACCTAGCTTTATATCATGCTTCTCAGCTAATGCCTTTAATATAATATCAGATGTTTCCCATTCTCTTCTGATTTCCTCCCAATTCATTTCACATCACCGCCACCTCCATATTGTTTTTGGACAAAAGAAAAAGCACTCAACTGAGTGCTAGATTATTTTAGATTCATATAATGTTTGTATCCATTCTTCAAATTCCTGTTCACTATCAAAACATAGTACATCCTCTTTCGTTAGATTTTTATTTTCAATCGAAATTTTTTCTAAAAATACTTTTCTTCCCTCTTTAAAAGCAATTTTAGCCTCTTTAATAGCAAAATCAACAAAACCTTGATCCCCAGGAATAATAGTCGAATCAAAAAAAAGAGTCTTGTCAATTACAAATCGGTCCGTACCTTCTCTTTTACAAATTGTCCGATTATCTATATGATCAATTTTATCCATAAATCCATCTCTCCCTTCCCTTATAATTTTTCGACATCAAGAAGGTATCCCCTTCTATTTGTCTAATATTGTAGAAAAGGAGGTGAAATTCAAAAATGGATTTTGCAATTAAAGTAAATTCAGAATCAGAAACTAACATTGTTATTGAGTCTCCTTCTGAACTCGGAGATCAAATTTTAAGTTTGCTATTAAAAGAAGGATATACGCTAATTGAATTTTTACCAAAAGCTATAGGACGATCTAATAATAATGGATTTATATTGGAAAATCCTGATATAAAATACTATAGCCTTATGATTTTAGCTCAGAAAGAAAAAACCACTGTTTCAGATATCGCTAATTGTATTCATGCTCATTTTGAAGGTTGCTACTTAAGCCGCTCTGGTGACAATTATCTTATCTCATCAGATGAGAATGATTTTGCTTCAATTTAGTACTTTGAAGAGTTCCATTGTGGAGCTCTTTATTTTATACTAATTTATGAAATCCTATTTATCACCTCATTACGCTAATCGTTTAATAAAAAACATCTCATCAAATTAGATGGGTGCTCTCTTAGTATATTTCGTTAATACCATATTAACATGGTTAAACAAAAATGATCTGTCGTTATCCTGCCAAAAATCTGCTGTTTGTCTGACAATTATTTAAACAATCCTTTGAATATATTTGTATAAATATTGTCCAGCTTTATTTATTTGAAAGTGATGGTTAACCTCTCCCATACTAAAAGATGGTGTTTTCTCATCAATATTTAAATCTAATAGATCATATCTACTTATAATTTGTAATGAAACACATTTTTCAATTGTTAACCACACATCTGTATCGTCTAGGTGATTTTGAATTGCCTTTTCCTTAAATTCTTTAGTTAATAGATACTTTGGTATTTCTGTACCTAAATATCCACATATAAATATATAGTTAATAAGATCAATATCAAAAAAATTTATTAAAGCGTTAATTGCAATTAAGTGTTCTTGTTTTATTTCTTCATTATTTTCTACTAAAGAATTTAAAATTGTACCCATGACTAAACATGTCTTACTTGATTTCGATAGTAATATTTTCGAAAAAGTATCTGCAATAAATTCGGCTTTTGTTTCATTATCAATATATCGTTCTAATTTTAACAATTGTTGTTCAGTTGGTTTATTTTCAAAATTAAAGCCAGCTAAGAAGGATTCAAACTTTTTTTGCATTATCAAACTACTAGACTTGGTAAGTAAAGAAACAACTTTTGATCCTTCTCCAAAAAGCTTTACATAATCATTCTCTAACACAGATTCTTTTAGTTCTAAAAACTTTTCTATCTTATCGACTGTATTTTCAAGAACATTTAATGCACTAAGTTTATTCATAAAAAATCTTCTCCTTTTCATATTAAAAGAGCACTCTTACGAATGCTCCTCATCTTTATAAACTTCAATTCTAAGAACAAAAGCAAGCTTGTAAAATATTCTCGCTTTTAGTCGATAATACCTTCTTTCACTTAGGATTAATTCACTATAAATTTCATAATCGAATGTTTCTTCATCTTCTAAATATCTTTTATATATAATCTCACGTTCCATTTTAGATAATCGATTCACACCATGGATAATCCAATCTAAATATTTATCACGCTCACGTTCAAAATCTACCTTACCAATCACAGCATCTTCTGTTGATGAATGGAAAGCATTCGTATTTGTAGGAGGAACAAGTGAATATGATGCCGTTACTTTAGGAAGTCTTTCTTCTGGAACTGTGAGTAAATAAAAACGATACTTTTCAAATGCTGCTTCCACAGCTGCTTTTGTTTGATCTCTATCGATTTCCGGAAGTTTAAATGAAAGTTGTTTTTCCATATTAAATTCCTCCTTAAATGTAAAAAAGACACCAAACAACGCTTAATGCGTCATTCGGTGTCCTCCAGCGAGCTGGTAGAACCATATATTTGATTATATTTTTGTCAGTAATTGAATTACTAACTCATTTATTCTATCAGTACCCACATCTGGAGTTCTATTTGTCTCTAACAATTCCTGTCTATCCAAATCAGTAGATGGAATTGTTACGCTATGATGTTGTACCAACCATTGAGCATAAGGATGAACAGGATGAATTGAACTATTAATGTAATTATAGTATATGCCCTGAGGTGCAAGTTTTGCTGAACAAGAAGTTGCTTTCGCTACTGTGTTTAAATTTGCTGGTAAAGGTGCAAAATTTCTAATTGTCTGTCCTTCACTAGCCCCTGGCGTATTTCTTACTAATAAGCGATCTGGTATTAAGTGATCTACATGAAAATCTCTTGCAGATCTACCATATTTAAAAGGAACAAAAGGAGGTACTCCATAGCCAGCTGCTTTTGGAGGTAATAACAATGCATTAAATACTCTCTTTGCCTTCTTTATATCTACTTTATTCAGAACAGTTCGTAGCCATTGATCATCTAACTGCTGATCGATTGACAGTGACACAAAGTAATGAGATAGACTGTTCGCAATATCAGATAGTGAAGCTGTCTGAGTGCCATTTATTATATTTTCTGCATACACTCTTGTACGAGTAATTCTACCATCAAGAATACCTCTATAACATGCTATAAGAAATCTTTGAAGCTCAGCATTTTCTTGTGATCCTCCATTTAAAAAAGAAGGGTTACTTTGACCATGATGAATAATTCTTATATAATAGTAGCTCATCAAAATAGCTAGAGGAATACTCCCACATTCTTTTATTTCTCGTAAGTAACTGTTACTATTTCCATTATTAGCATCTATCTGATTTTTAAATCCCAACACAAATTGTAGAAAATTATCTACCTCATCTTTAGAAAGGTTAGTACCCCATGATGGGAAAACTCTTGAACCGTTTCCCTCACCTAAGGCCTTTAAAACTGTACTTACAAAAGGTAGCAAATTTCGATCTGGTTTTTCATTTGTAGTAAATATTTCAGTAAATTCATTTTCTACATCATCAATATCTAATGCTGACCAACCAGCTGAAGTTCCTTGTTCAATAATAAAAGCCCTAAGCAAATCTACAGGACCTAAATCTACCCTGACAGTATTAATTCCTAAGAATGTACTCATTATCTCTAAAGAATTTCTGAAGTTAAAATAGATATCAACTGCAATTTGTCTACTTAAAAATGTATTTACCAAATTGCCAGCAAAGGTAGTCACATTTGATGACTGAATTTGTCCTAATACATATGTTTCAATATCCTCTCGCAACCTTATATACTGGCTCGAAATAGCTGTTCTAGGATGATTTCGAAATTCATAATCATTATGTAAATATATAGGTGCTAAAGGTGCCACTCTAGCTGAAAGACTGTTAAAATAGACAGCCTCAGTGGGAAATCTAGGATTTGTTGGTGTAAGGACTAAATCATGCAAAACTGATAAAAGAATTGTACCAACAGTAAATCTTTGTAAGCCGTCTACTAAAATACAATAAGTATTAAAACTTTGAGGTAGTAACTGAAACTGATTTGTATTTCTAGAGAATGAAGCTAATATTACATTTCCAAGCAAAACAGAAGAGGAGTTAAGAAATTCTTCTACTTCTTCTACTTCCCATGAAATCCCCCTTTGATATCTAGGAATTTCTACCCATTGAAATTGACCTGTTAAAAGTCCAGTTATTGCTTGATTTGGTGCCACTGTGGTTGGTAGTAACGCATAACCAGTAATATATTCAAAGAATGGTGGAACCGGGCCACTACGGTGTACAGGCATAAACTTTCTTCCTTTCTAAATTGATTCTTTATCATTATAAGCTATAAAAACACCTAAAGGTAATTTATTTCATAAAAATAAAATAAAACCTTATATTACTCTTTTTAACAAAAATATAATCAATACTACCTATTTTTTATTATAAAAATGCCAATCAAAATATTTAACTGTTTTATCATGCCAATAGTTACACTCATTGCCTTCAACTTGCCCTATATAATCTAAGATATGCTGTGTTAAGGAATTCTTACGTAAACGAACTACCTTCCCATTTTTAACTCCTATATATCCTTTTTCATACAATTCATCGCATCCAAATTTACACATGGGCATCACGATATTTTTGTAATCCAATTTCTCTTCATCAGTACATTTAGCACGTTTTTTAATGTGAGCTGCTACAAGAAACTCTACAGGCATTTCTTTATGACAGATGCCGCAACAGCTAGTTTTCTTATTCTTAAATAAATATTTACGTAAAAAAGACTGTTCCGTTCTTCTCAAACTCATACTTTTACTATCTAATGGTTTAGTCGGATCAATGTTGATAACCACTTCTTTATACTCTTCTTCAGAAACATGAGGGTAATAAACTTCACTTCCGAAGTTAAACCGTTCAAAAATTCTCCCACTCTTTTCTTTATCTAATACTGTAAAACGCCGTACTGAATTTTCTCTAGAGTAACCAACAGTTTCATTTAACTGTTGAACAGGGATATCTAACTCTTGAATTTCATCTAAAAGATAAACGTACTCCCATGTTACCCCATCTTCTTTCCATCCCCAAAGTTCCAATGCAAGTTGTGGACTATAAAATTTATGAGTAACAACGCCTGAAGCGAAAATTCTCATATTAGTAGTAAATAGTGCTATATCTCCAGCTTTAATTTTTTCCCAATGTTTTTCATTACTACCATCCTTTGCAGGAGTAACCCCCCATATAGGTACTAATCTATCTTCATAACAGGAACTAATTAAATCTATATCTTTCTTATCTAAAAAAGGAATAATTCTATCTAAATTTACAGATCCTTTGATAGTATTATCAAAATTCTCTTTTCCAACTCCACCTGATGGTTGTAATATAACATGGTTCATTTTACTTTCACCTTTCTATAATTCCGTATACTTTTTCTTTGAATTATAAGCTTTTTCAATTGGATACTTTGCTTTATTTTTCTCTAACTTCTTTAAAATTGCTTCTTCTGGATTTATCCCTAATTCGTGAGCTATCAGCAAGCTGTAAATCATTACATCAGCTAGTTCATCTTTCATGTCACAATGATGTTCTTTCACAGCTTCCTCATTTGATTTCCATTGAAAATTTTCAAGTAGTTCACTTGCCTCTAGAGAAAGTGAAATGGCCAAGTCTTTTGGATTATGGAATTGTGACCAATTCCTTTCATTACGAAATTTAATAACTTTCTCTGTAAGTTCTTTCATAATCTCACCTCTCTAACATTTAATCTTTTACTCTTATCTTGAAAATGTCGGCACTCTTAGTGCTTTTTCTGCAATTAATTTTTCTCATATTCCGAGTATATTATTACGTAGTTATACAGCTAAAAGGACACCAAACAACGCCTAAAGCATTCTTCAGTGTCCTCCAGTGAGCTGGTAGAATAGATTTTGTTTAAAATATAATTATTTTATTTTTTTACCCAAAATCTGGTTAGCGATTAGTCTGAAACCAGCTTGTGAATTGTTACCACTAAAACTCCCTCCTGATTCCCAATCTCCACTGTTGACTCTACCACTACGAATTAATTCTTTAAATGAATACATTGCAGATTCAATATTTTCTTCCTCTTTAATGCAGTCTTGTAGAACTAAATGAATAGAATATAAACCTATACCTTTTTGAATATTATAATACTTATCAAAATAAGGTGGATAAGTATTAAAGCAGTCATCCCATTCAGTTCTAACTATGCTCCAAATATGATCAAGATACGATTTAATTAGCTCAACAAATGAATCTTCTTTCTCTTCTAAAATAGGTACCAGTTCATCATTTAGTTTTAACGGTTCCTGTTCTTCCCCATCAAAACCAAATAAAGAATCTTCAATATCTTTAGGCTCCCGGTAATATTGAATAAATAATTCAACAAGAGGAATTAAAGATTTATTAAATGCATTTAAGCTAACTATTTTACCTTTATCGTCAGGTGCCATAGTTATTGCCTTGTACCATACAGAATTAAGATCTTCATTTAACTTCTTGGTAACACTAATTGCAATATCATCTATTATTTCATGTAAGCTTCGCGTGTAGTTTTTTTCCTTTCTTCGTTCATGCCTTAAACGAATGGCTAAATTTGTATCAATTTTCTTTGATTTACTGTTTATATTTATGAATGTATCCATTTCTTCTACTTCATCTTCTTTTCCAATTACCATAATGGTTACCGGTATCTCAAAGCTTTGATATTCTTGAAATCGTTTAGGGTCATCGTTCGCTAAATATTTAAATCCTTCTATTCTATGTTGTCCATCAACAATTCTTAGAGGTCCCTGTAATCTTAATTCATTGATATAATTACATCCCTCTTCCTGTTTGACAATTCCCTCCTCAAGGTCATCCTCATTGATTGTAGGATCTTTTGAAAAGTAGTTAGTTAGTTCTCCTGATGTTCTGGACATCTCAATATTTTCCGGATTAATTGCCGTTAATATACCTAAAGGTAATAAGACCCCATTTTCTCTTTTAAGATACTCAGCAAATCTTTTATAATGAGAAGGAATAGGTGGTCTTTGGTATCCTTCCTCGGTTTTTGAATTAAAAACAGCTACTATTGAATTATTTATTAGTTCTTCTACTGTTAGTTTAGTTATATATAATTGAATACCCTTTTGTTTTAATGGGATAAAATCAGTTAAGATCATTTTTGTCTTCCCCATTTCTCTTTAATTTTGAGTTAAAAACTTTTACTAGTTCAATCCTATCTTTATTATTTAAATCTCCAAAGATAAGCTTTTCTATTCGAGTATAATCCAACTCAAAAACCCATTGCTGATTTATCTGTAGCTCGTTTCTTAATTCTTCTAAATCTTCTTTATCTATATCTTTTAAAATCATTAAAAGTATCTGATTCTTTAGTTTTTGAGAAAGCAAATTTAATAATTTTTGATTAGGCTCTCCAATGTCCTTTTCATTAAAATTCTCATAATGATTAATTATTGAATTAATAAATTCTTCAGTTGTTTCTAATACAACATCTAACTTTCTTTTATCAATAAAAAAGTCCATCTTTAAATATTCATTGAAAGATTCAACAACTCCTAAGATAGTGGCAGGAAGAACTAACTGATGAGTTATTGTCTCATCCATTGTTTCATTTGCTTCTGAAAATTTCTCGCGAATTCTAATTGAAAACGTGGTATATAAACTTTCAACAAATTCCTTAAAGGATTTCTTAACTGAATCATTTTGTTGTACCATGTGGTAAAGCCCAAATAAAACTCTCCAAACAATATCTACTGACAAAATTAACTTAGAAATTATCTGACCAAGCTCTTTAAGGTGGTCCTCTGCTTCTATTTTTAGATCAGCTGCATCAAATTCGAAGTTACTTATACTTATATTCGTTCTTGCTAAAGTCGTTATTTGATTTCCCAATAATGCAACAATAGCATTATAATTTTTACCTATTGATAATAATTGAGATAATAGTATATAAACTTCTCTGAAATCAACATCATAATCTATTAGCAGAGCATTTAATTTTTTCTGTAAGTTTATATAGAATTCAGAGGCTAGCATTTCTTGCGCTCGAAGTTTTTGTTCCTTCTTACCCTTTCCTTGTAAGTGTGTGTTTATTGTAGATAGTTGGGAATCAATATTATAAAGTAATTTGTCAATTGAATTCATCATATCTCTATAAAAGCTTTGTTGTTCGTCATATGTATAATTTTTATATATAAGCTTATGTTCAAGTTCTCCCCAAAACATATGCACTAAAGACTTAATTTGTAACTCAATAGGCGTTCTTTGCTCGTTCTTTACCCATAGGCATTCCATTTTAAAAATTTCCTTACCATTTTTCTGTTCCTCGGGTTGATTTGTGTGCTTGATTAATAAATATCCTTCGCTCTTATCTACTTCAGCCAATGTAAAGAAGCTATTATCAATTTCACTAATTTTGTTGAATTTTTCTTGTATTTGAGCATATAATTTTTCTTCATCCATATTTAATAAACATACTAAACGTATACCAATTATATCTTTAAGATTATCAATATATGATGTTGATTGAAGTGCCCCATTATATAAAAGCACCTTACTTCTAATAATTTTTTCTCCTAAGCTGTCAACACCTTTTACCCTAGAATGTAGAGATACGTTTTTTAGAGGGATATTTTTAAGAAACTCTTCATTGATATATTTTGTTACTTCTTTTTCGACATCCTGTAAGTCAGACTCTTTAGTTAGTAAATACTCTTTACTGTCAGTTATAAACTTCATTAACTGTCCATCCACATTTAACACCTCAATTTTCATCTACTATATAATTTAAGTTATTTTGTTACTATCATTTAAACAATGTCTTGAGGATAAACTTTAAAAGAATTTGGTTCTCTCTTAAGTTTACTTAAATCCATAAAAGATAATTGAAAACAATATGCAGAATTGATGCTATCTCTATAGTTATAAAGTCGATATAAGAAAAAATTTTTGTAATTTAATTTAGCAAACTCATATTCATTAGTAGAAATATAAAAAGGTGTCCCAATTCCACCTCTAGTAGTTTTCACCTCAATATATTTCTTACTCCCGTCCAGCCCAAAAGACAATATATCAAATCCTGTACCATCTCCAATTTTTTCTGAAACATGAATAACCTTTTCAGCTAGATCAGCACGGTTATGATCCTCTAACCAACGTTTCTCACTTTCTACAACTAATTTTTCACCTAATAACCCTAACTCTCTATTCTTTTCTTCATTATCAGCGAAATCTATAACTTTACCTTTAAACTCTCTTTTTAACTTACTTTTCTCAGATATGTAAACTGGCTTTTCAGTCATTGATAGATTATCTATATTTTCTATATCTAGCCCGTCACGAACTAAGATCAACTTCATTTCTTGAAGTAATTCATCATTATACTCCCAGTCTAAAACCTGCCATTTAAAATGCACTGGCTTTTCTCTAGAACGATCATGGTCTAAATAAGCTAGTTTCCCTAAATATGTATAGGATAAGTTCCTATGTGTTCTTAAAAATAAATAAATATTATTTTCAAGATGGTTATGATTTATAAAATCAATAATCCTACTTTCTGTAAGAGTCTGTGCAGGCTGTGATTGCCATGTCAAAACGCCTGACTCACTCACACTTTCTTCAAATTGATAACTTCCCTGTCTTCTCTCGAAAGTAACCAAAAAAACATAATCTTTTGATCGATTCGGAACCTTTACTATTCCATGTAATCCCCAAGTACCAGCTTGTGGAGTAAATATCGTATCTGGCGAAAAGATATCATGAATTTCTTTACGATTATATGATTGAGCTCTCTCAAGTTTAATAACCAAAATCTATTAACCTCCTTTCTCCTAAATTCTAGAGAGACGAGAGTTAAAAATCTTCCCCTTCATCAAACTTAACTCGTTTCACTTTCCCTTGATGAGTAACAATTTTAGTTTCACCGTGAGGGGGTAATACGGTGAACTTAGCTTTACCCTCACATAACACGATGGCAAAGCTTCCCTTTTTTAGGTCTATTGTATCATCTTGTAATTCTATAAATCTAGTATCTATTTTTAAATCTCTTAGTCTCACCAAAATCACTCCTATGGTATAATTAAATTAGCTGGTCAGGAGTAATCCTGGCTTTTTTCATGTGCTTTATATTTAATTCTCAATTTAACTTCATTTCTAATTGATTCAATCACTGCATAAATATCAAACGGTAATGATTTACCATTTTCCCAGTTCATAATTGTTCTGCGTTCAAAACCGATCGCTTCTCCTAATTGTCTTTGAGTCATTTGTACTGACTGCCGCATGAATCTTACGTAATCAGCAAATTCTTCTACTGTGACATCCTCCTCCACTTTAGTCAACTCCTTCTATCTTTTGTTTCCTTAAATAAAGGGTTTTTATAATAATTAAAGAATTAGTTTTTAGAACATATAAATTAATTTCTTTTGAGGAGCTGAATCCCATTGTCGTTTATCAAATTAACTGTGAAAGTTAAAAATTTTCAGGAAATTAGGGAAAAGGAAATATATAAAGCTAGTACTGATGATTTCCTTAAACTCCTAACATTAGATCAGGAAAAGCCTGATCAAGATCTTATTTTAAATCTTCTTAATAAAGCTTATGAGAACCTTGCTATTAAAACTGAAAATACAATTCCAAGATTAATAGAGATTATTGATGAGCTATTTTCCGATTTTAATGATGAACTATTCAAAAAAGCTTTATCCAGAACCGAGAATATTTTTGATGAGATAAATATCTATGATATTCCTCTTAACACTCCTATTGAATTCATAATCAATAAGGAGAAAATTTCCTTCCCACATTTGAATGATTATAATTATATAAGAAATGCACTATTAATAAATGTATCCAACAAAGTGATAGAACTTAATAATGATACAATCCATGACTCAGTTATTGTTAATTCAATTTCTCAACTTTTAAAAACCAACAACTATATTTTTAAGAATACTGAGAACGAATTAGCAGATAGTGCTGTTACAGAAGTATGGTAATGTTAGGGAGAAATATTTCTCCCTTATTTAACTCCTCCCACCTTTTGTTTCCTTAAACAACTTCTAATGCCTTTTTAGCAATATCTTTGACTAATTCAATTTCTCTTTGAGTGTTCCCATCACTTAATCCAATAATATCAGCTAAAGCTTGCTCATATTGTCTAAATAGTTATTTCTCAATCCACTGCTATCTTCTTCCTTTTACTTAATCTTCGTACTGTATAACAACCTTGCCCATTCTATAAAGACAGTTAAAATTCTTCATTTTTAGCACCTTCATTTTCTCTACGATACCAAATCCTCGAACGTAGAAAAAACTACTTTGAAAAAATCTCTTATTTACTCCGTTTTACTCTCATTTACTAATTTGATTTTATTTCCTATCTTGAATATCTTTTAGATAACTACTTTTTATGAAAGGACGTTTTTTAAATGAGTGAGAAAGTTAAATTAAAAAAGCTACCCAAGGAGTTAAAAGAAACAAATAACAAAGTAATAAGTGAATTTACATCAATTGAAAACAAACATCGCAAAGATGCAGGTAAAGGTGATTACTCAGAAACCACAAAAAGTACTGTACAAACTGGTGATGGTTATACATCATATAAAATTGCAGATATACTTGGTATAACTTATAAATCAAAGAAAAGCTTTACTCCCAACCCTCATCCTGTCGAACAAGCGATAGAAAATCTTAAAATTGAATCATCCGGGTTTAGAACAAATATACTAGATAGTTATAATAACGGGGGGCATGGTCGACAAATAATTACCACTCATCTCAGGTATCCAATTGACTCTATAAAAAAAATAAAGAATGAAATTGAAAGTAACAGTGAGAAACAGTCAAAAGGTACTTTTTTATATGATGGTGTAGAATTTAGAGTGCTTAGTTAGCACTCTTTTCCTCGTCTGTTTTTTAACTAAACTAATTAATTCTTATATTTTACTCCCCCTCTATTTATCTAACTTTATTTCAATTATGTTTTAAATTGGAATCGAATTATTAATTAAAGGAGGAGAAAACACAGTGAAAATAATCAATAAAATATGGAATTCAGACATCTCTCTTTTTATAATTGCATTAATTAATTTATTTTGTTCTTACACGTAGTCTTCTAGTTGATTCTGAAAAGTTTTCTATTCTTATCACTTTTGTAGACATAATAATGATCGCTGCCATTTTAATGACTATTGTTAATAGTTTACTAATAAAAGAAGATATTCATTAACTGGAGGGAAAACCTCCTTTTTTTATTTAATTTTTTCAGGAAACATAATACAAATTAAGTTCACCAAATCTGTGGATTCCTCAAGTTTTCATTTTCTTTTCTGAGCTTTAAAATCTCATCGACTGCTGCCTTTAAGATTCCACTTTCAGCCTTTTTCTCTCCTGATATAATCTGCTCTAAAATGAACTTTGCAAAATCATTCATCTTAACGCCCCCTCAAATAAACTTAATTGTTTAACTAGCTCACGATCTTCCATCCATCACGTAACCTGCTGTTCAAGTCATGTCTTTGTAACTGCTCGTACAAGTGAACACGATGACCATCTTCAAAACGGAATAACAGGTACCATTTACGGCCACGACCTCTCTTAGTCCTAGCCATCTATTTCAGCTCCTTAATGATGATTTCCATCCCTGGTACTTCACTATAACTTTTTACTGCTGTTATTTTTGCTACTTGATTAGCATCCTGCCAAACTAGCTTATTAAGAGAATCGAAAACTCCTTTTACTAGATTATCTGTATCAGGCTTTTTCGTATGATATTCATCAACCATTTGCTGCTTCTTCACATTTATTTGACCAGCTTTTCGGAATTGGCATAGTGAATAAAATATCAACCTCTAATGCACCAGCAAAAAGGTTTCGTCCCTTTAATTGCTGTTTAACAATCCATTTGATTTGATCTTTATATGCAAGATACCGTTGAGCATTCGGCTTTATGTACTTTCCTCGGCTAGTCATGCGAACGGCACCCATTGGCTCAACTGGTATCGTAAGTTTAAGCATTTTCCTCCTCTGATATTTCTCTGCCAAATTGACATTTAACATTGATGTGAATCAGCTCTAATTCTGTAAGTGTATGCTCATATAATTGCCGCCCGTCCGCTGTATCGAAATAACCGTACCTAAGTAACTCGTTAATTAAAAAGTCTTTACGCTGCTCAACAGCTTCTCTTAACTGGTTAGTTTGATTATTCATGAAACATCCTCCATTCCCATTTCTGCAAAAGCTTGATCAAGCCTTGCTTTTAATTGTCTACTTCTTAATTCAGCTTCCTCTTTACTGATCCGCGTGCAATTAGGGCAAGGTACAAACATAACTGCTACCGGGCTTTCCTCATGAATAACACGTCTGCCATTACATAATTTACACATGTTGTTCACCAGCCTTTAAAAAGTGCCTTTTTCGATAGTCGGTCCCGTTCATAATGACCGGCTTTGTATTCTCCATAATTCGTGAGAATAGTCACGCTGTATCCCTAGAACTTTCGAAATCATCCGAAGATAAATTTGTTGTATAAATATTGTGCTTTCCCGAACGTTGATCAATAATTTCAAATGCCTTCCCGATACTCCATCCTTTCGTTTCTCCCTCTGCACCTATATCATCAAGTACTAGCAGATCGACTTTAAATAAGGCCTGCATCAGCTGATCTTCTGTCATTTCACTGTCCTTGTTATACGTACTGCGAATTTTCGTGTACAGCTTAGGCAGTGAGATAAAAACAGAGCTGTATCCTAAAGCCACAAGGGCTTTTGAAATAGATACCGACAAGTGACTTTTACCTGTCCCGAATGGACCTTGAAAAAATAAGTTTGCCGGATCAGCAAGATCAAAGTTTCTAACATAGTCAGCTGCTGTCTTATACGCTGCTGGAAAACGATCCTTTTCGAAATTTTTAAAGTTTGCTTTCTTAAGGCTCTCGTTAATCAAGCTGTTATCATCAAAAATTCGTTTCATTCGGGTCTTATCAGCTTCTTTTTGTTCCTGCTTAATCTGCTCGTAAAGCTTGCAATTGCAGCCGATCTTACTAGTGACTTTTTCTCCTGCCATCGGTCCTAAAGCTATGACTGTAGTAAACTCTTTAACTCGAGAACCGCATCCCTTGCATGTGTATTCGTTAGTTACACTAGAATCCGTAATCGTACTTTTGCCCTTCTTCAGAACTTCCCGAAAGCTTTGCAATACTATCCCTTCCTCCGGTTTTATTTTTCAGTTTCATCAGACCACGCTTCGCTTCATGAATATCTGTGTTTCGTAAAATACCAAGTGTATACTGTTCCTTTTTATCGTCATGCTGCTCAACACGTTTCCAGAGAGCAAAATGAATTTGATCGACACTGTATTTAGATAATTTCTCGATAAAATTAACCAAGATGTTTGCTGAGATAGTGCATGTTTGTCTAGTGAGACGAATGCAGTCAAAATAAGAGAATACTATTTTT
Source organism: Metabacillus fastidiosus NBRC 101226 (assembly GCF_001591625.1). GTDB lineage: Bacteria > Bacillota > Bacilli > Bacillales > Bacillaceae > Metabacillus > Metabacillus fastidiosus. The sequence goes on along the minus strand of NZ_BCVG01000037.1, from coordinate 2,046 downwards.
TTAGACACATTTGCTGGTAAAGCGTTGAGTTGCGTAGCAAAGTCAACAAAGATTTCAATATCATCGGTCGAGCTCAAATTCATATTTTTTACATTAGCCGATGCGAGATATTCTTTTAATGTTTTATTGATGTTTATATTGTTGTTAACTGATGTTATAAATGCTGTTATAGTATGCGGAATCTCTTGTGGATTCTGTTGCGTATCCTCATGCGGATTCTCTTGTGGATTTTTATTTCCCAACCCGTCTTCCTCCTTACTCTCACAAGGGATACAAGATTCATTCTCTTGTGGATTCTCATGTGATTCCTCATGTGGAACCTCATGCGGATTCTCTTGTGGATTTTTTCGCTCTTTTTGATAAAAAGATAAATTTTGCAATTCCTTATATTGATGAATAGTAACTTGTATCCCTCGCTTTTGAGGTAAGGTTTTTGTTTCTATATAATTTGCAGCTTCCAGTCTATCTAAAGAACCTTTAACAATATCCCTTGACCATCCTATTTCCTTTGCAAGATTTGTTAAGGTAATAATGGTTTGACCTATTTCACAACGACTGGAAGCAGCATAGTTTGCTTCTTCTAAAAGTAATTGGTAAATCATCTTGTCTTTTATATTTTTGAATTGCAATCGAGGCTGGATCACAAACCCCGATGCCTGTATGATATTTTCCAAGCCTCGATCAATCCTTTCTTTCACTTATGACAAATAGCATTCATGCCTTTAATTTCTATTAATTTATAACCTATCGCTTGAACATAACCTTCTACATACTCCCTAAATAGTGTAGGGCGATCATAATACCCTTCTGTTATCCATATGTAGCAATAAGGAATAGAAACATTGATCGTTTCCTTATCTTCACTGTTTAAAAGGGAATTCATCTTGAACCTCTAGTGCAGAAGGCTTTTCATTTTTCTCTTCTTTTTCTTCTACTTCTGCTGCATCAGCATCAATAATAGTTGGCTCACTTTCCATGTCTGATAATTCAGCTGCTTCATCTGTAATATCTTTTAATTCACGCTCATCATTATCTTCAATAACTGCTTTTTGCATTTCGACAGATAAGATTCCCCATTTGGATAAAAGAGCTTTTAATACGGTTTTCATAGCCATAGCATCCCAATCATTTTTCCAGCCGAAATCCGATTTACTAAACTTTTTCCGATGCTTTTCGACCTGCTCTTTCGTCCAATAGATTGTCTTCCTAAAGCCGTTTAACAGTTCAAAATAAGCTGCATATCCGATTACCGCATCTGATTCTCTTGCTTCAAAATCAATCTCAATTTCCTCCGTAAGAGGATTCCAATTGATTAATTCACCCTCACAAATAGCTGTAACATTAATATGGCGATACTGTGCTGATCGGAGAGCTAACTGAATATAACCTTTATAACCGAGTTGGAATTGAGCTTTTCCTCCGTATGGAACAATCCATGCATACCCTAGGTTTTTGTCTACCGGTAAATCTAGTGTTGCTGCAATCATTGCGGATGAAATAACAGACATTGGTTCTGCCTTCTGGAGCATCTTTTCACTGTTATATAAACTAAGAATCGATGCTGTGAATTGAGTAGCACGCTTCCCGAGCACTTCTTCAAACCTTTTAAGAACTGCTGGACTTGATAGAAGGCTTTTCATTGTTGTTCCTTGTGTAGACGGAGCTTGGCTATTCGTACTTGCCAGCTTGTTCTTTAGTGATTTATTTGTTGCCAACTTTACCCCTCCTAGCTAATTTCCTTGATTCCAAAACGACGGTAACTTGTTTGCTTAACTACTTGCTCATAAATATTAGGGAACTGTTCTTTTAGCTTTTTACTATCAATACGATTAGAAGTGATTGGCTTCCATTCCGTTTGAAAGTTTTTAACAAAAGCCAATTCGGCATCTTTCATTTCATTTTTTATCTGATTTTCAATTTCTTTTGCCTGTTCATCTAAAGCTTTAATAGAATCCCTTAACGAAAGATAGTGATCAATTTTCTCCTTATATTCAGAGGTTAAATCAACAGATTTCCCTTTCTCTGCCTTTTCATATTTTTGCTTAA
>NZ_BCVG01000036.1 GCF_001591625.1 Metabacillus fastidiosus NBRC 101226 | reverse complement strand
AAGTGGGGGATGAGAAAAAACCCCGACTGATGGAAGTTTCACTTTATTGACTGATGGCAGCGCCATAAAAAAATCTGGCAACCTCTATAAATAAAAAGAGGTTGTTTTTATATAAAACTAAAAATTTCAACTTTCTTCCTAAACCTGCATATATTAAAAAAGGAAAAGCCCATGTTTAAAAAATCGCGATTATCGGCAGCAAAAAAGGCCTTTATGGCCTTTTTTTATTTACATCATTTGATCTTTGAGTTGTTTAACTTATGAGCATAAACCGTTACAAATATACTTCCCAATATGACTATAATTGTATAAATTATCACAAAAACTGATTTATCAAATTCAAGGGCAAAAGGTAGAATAAAAGTTAAAATACCAATAAATATTGCAAAAAGTCCATACGCCTTAGCTAATTTATTTCTATCTCCTTTAAAAGTCTTATCATTAAAGCCAGCAATGATTGAAAGTTCTTTTTTGATCCAGATCAAATATCCTAAAAAGATTGAAATAAAACCTACTAAAGCACATGTTATTACTCCTCCTAAAAACATACACATACTCCCCCTTAAAAGAATCCATCCAACATTTGGTCTATATATTGTAAAATCATACCATTAATTATTTTGAATTGTCTTTTATTTAAGCAAAATTATTAAATATAGATGTAATATAAATCTAGTTAACATAATGTTCATTTTAGTCCGCAAAAAAAGACCTTTATGGCCTTTTTTATTAACACATTGAATCTTATAAATAATGTCTTGTTAGCTAAAAAAGAATTTACTCTATATACTCGATTAATTTTCCAGGGACTGTTTCAAAAATTAAAATTTCAGGATCCTTATAAGGATTGTGTTTGAAATACTCATCCAATGTAGTCATACTTTCCCAATACTGTACTATTAAATCTTCTATTGGTGGTAATCCTACAGTATAGTATCCTTTACCCCCATCATATTGATCTTCCATATAACCAAATAAATCAGTGGATATATCTCTATTAAAAACTAAAATTTTATCACTAAATACAGGGAATCGAAGGCAAGGTTTTTCAAAAGGTTCCAAATCTGCACCGAAGGCAATGTTAAAATCAATCCATTTTGGTGAATTTGCTGGTCTAAAACGCTCTGTTAATTCTGGAAATAAACCACCACCACTACTTCCATACCACCTTGATCCCGTTCTACGGCTTAATCCTTTACTTAAAGCATTTTGTTGAATTATATATATATCGCTATCTTTTTCACCAATTACCATATGGTATAAATACAAAATATCGCCCCCCTATAAAACACACCTTTTGTACTGTTAACTGCAATTAGCTTACTTACAGTTCAATTTAATGTTTTGAAGTTTTAAATGTTTTTTGAGAGAGAAAATAAGCTAATGTAGCAATAATTAAAGTTGCAAGTAATGGAATTGAAATAGTTTCTACGATCATTCCATTTTGACTTGAAACATTCTCAAATGCATAAAAATCAGGAGTATAAAAAGCAGTAAGAAGTAAACCAGATGATATTTGAAATACTACATATAACAGTACAAAACTAATTATAAAAATAAGATACTTTTTCAAAATCCTCACCCCAAATTCCAATTATAACCTTAAATGGTTAAAAAGATCTATTCATTTTTAACATAATTGACATTTTACATAGTAAATGGAGCTTTGAAATAAAGTTTAATTGAAACAATGTTATTAACCTTGATAAAAGAACGAAAGAAAAGAGCATGTTTTGAAAAAAAGCTTAATCATTTTTTGTTCCTTCTTCAACAAAAGCACCGATTAGTTTAAGTACATTTATTCACAAACTTAAATGGTTTACTAAGAAAATTCAGTTCATTTATTACAGGAACGCTGCTCCTTCATTGACATAAAACAAGACTACTCAATGAGAGTTCTTCTTAGTCTCTAGTACTCTATATCTCAAGAAAGTAGATAGGAACTAACTAATAGGAAAATCATATTGACCATTACCCTTCATTATCAATTAATTCCACCATTTTTAGTACAATCAAATTCTACTGCTACATGATGTAATGAAGAAATACCACTTTCTGAATATTTACCTCCAATAGTAATAAGATATCTTCGATCATCATTAATTAAGTCATAATCATACCCTTTTTGTTCCCAGACTCCACCCTCACTCTCTGCTTGGGAAGAAATAGAGTTAATCCTTGAAAAGAATTGCATACCGCCATCAGATGAACTATATTGTGTCTTAAAAGAACCCGAAATACTAATAGTTCTTACACTTGACCCTATATGGAAATCTACTGTCTTCGTTACTAGTTCAGGAGAAGAAATATCGTTGCTCTTTGTTACAGTAATCTTTGTATTTGCTCTATCAATAAGTATCTTTTCAAATTCTTCTGGTTCAACCCAATCTTCTGGTAAAAATTCATTCATAGGTACTACATCGACTCCAAAACCTTCATACTTGGCAACTATATTATCCTTGAGTATGACATATTCTTTATAATAATCTTCTTTTTGTTCTTCAGTTAATTTTAAACTAGCTTTCGGTTTCACTTCGCTTTTATCAGTATCAGCTAGAGGCTCATCTTCTACTCTTTGTTTAATAGTTGGAATTTCTACTTTCTCTTCCTTTACCTGTTTTTCTGTTTCTTCATTCACTTTGCACCCTGCTAACATAACTGTTCCAAGCAAAATCCCTACGTATAAATACTTTTTCACCTTCACTCATCCCCGACTAAATATAATTTTTTCTAAAATTATACATTAAAACTAAATATTATCAATATTTTCAATTCGAGAAATATTGAAAGATTAACTCTAACTCTTTAAACTTATTCTAAATATGCTTATTAAACTTACCTGAACTGTTATTTTAATAAGAAAAACTGAAGTGTAGATAATTCCGGTGCATCTTTGTTTTAAATCGACAGTAAAAAGGATCTTTCGCTTGAAGATCCTCCTTCACTATTTATTAAATTTACTTATCATTAATTCATTGATTGGTTTAATTGACTGATCAGAAAATGAATAAATTGTATGAGTATCTCCTTCTTTCTGAATTGTTCCAGATTTCTCATCTATCCAAAGAAAATAAGCTTCTTCCCCGCATTTTATTCTATATTGTGGTTCCACCATATTAACAACACCCGGCTGCTTAATTGAATCATTAATTGCATCATTAATTGTTTTAATTTCTTCTTTACCTGTCAAAAATAATTTTCCTGAATCGTAATCATTCATCTTATCAATAATTACAACTTCCTGTTCTTCAACATTTTCATTCGTTTTAATTAATATTTCTGACTCTAAAGGCTTCAAAGGAGGAAGCTCTACTCTTTCTATTTCTTCAAAGGAATTAACGGACTCCTTTTCTAGTCTAAAAAGAATAAACAGTGATATTCCAATTGTTAAAATGATTAAAAATACAATTTTAGATAAGTGCTTTTCCATATAGTCCCCTTCCGAAAATCTCAATATCTAACAAATATAACATTAACAAAATATGAAAATAAAGGAATATATATTAAGCTAGTTAACATAAAACACATTTTATTGTACAGAGATAATAAAGTTGTTTAATTATGATGTAGAGAAACAAAAGCCTTACTACATACGAAATGTAATAAGGCTCTTAAAAATTGTTTAATAAGAAAATTAGTATATTTTTTAATTACATTTCTAAGAATACATTCTTATAAATAAATCATGTTGTAATTAAAAAATCAGAACTTACTAATGAATTACATCTTTAAAAACACAACATAAATGCATTTTTATGTATATTGTATGAAACCTAATCTAATACGAAAACTAATAAACTGATTTCTCTTACACTAAGGGAAATCAGTCTTTGTTTTTAGAACTAAAATAGTGATCGATGTAGAACATGGGTTACTTGCTTTTGTTTGTGATCATAGAAAGCCTTTAATAAAATGAAGCTTAGAAAGCACCGATGTGAGCAACAAGGAAGCTTCATTACTTACTTTCAGTTATAGATATTTAAAATAAAATTTTCGAAGCCTCAGCTGTAAACGGTACTAATTCTTCCACACGGCCGTTTCTTATCTTTTCTGCCCAAGCTGGATCTACCAGTAAAGCGCGTCCCACTGCTACCAAATCGAATTCTTCTCGTTCAAGTCTCTCGATCAATCCATCGATATTGACATTTTGAGCTCCTTTTCCTTCTGCAAAAAAACTAATAAACTCTGTATCAAGGCCTATTGATCCAACTGTAATCGTTGGTTTACCCGTCAATTTCTTTGTCCAACCTGCAAGATTGAGAGGTGAACCTTCGAATTCTGGTTCCCAGAAACGGCGAGTTGAACAATGAAAAATATCAACTCCAGCATCTACTAAAGGAGATAGAAATTGATCCAGCTGTTCAGGAGTTTCTACCAATTTAGCTGTAAATGGTCTTCTTTTCCATTGCGAATAACGGAGTATAATAGGGAAATCCGGACCTACGACACGCCGGCATGCCTGGATAATCTCAACTGCAAAACGTGTACGAGTGATAAAATTACCACCGTAATGATCGGTCCGCTTATTGGTTTGCTCCCAAAAGAATTGGTCAATTAAATAACCGTGTGCACCGTGGAGTTCAATTCCATCGAAACCAAGCCTCTTAGCATCTGCAGCCGCCTGAGCAAACGCTTCAATCACTTCTTCGATTTCTCGGTCTGTCATAGGCTCATTTACTTTAAAACCTTCTGCAGTTAGTCCAGATGGACCAATAGGTAAGGATTCCGGGTTTGGTGGCTTACCGATACCGCGCTGAGTGCCCACATGCCAAAGCTGCGGTATTATCCGACCACCTGCTTTATGCACTGACTCCACAATTTTCGCCCATCCTTTTAAAGCATTTTCACCATGAAAATAGGGAACGTTGGGATCTGTAGAGGCAGCTGGGTGATTAATCACTGTACCCTCGGTCACAATCAGCCCTACACCTTTTTCTGCTCGGCGTTTATAGTAATTTAAAACATCATCGCCTGGTACTCCTCCTGGTGAAAATGCTCGTGTCATGGGTGCCATGACGATACGGTTAGATAGCGTCATATTACCTAATGAAAAAGGTTGAAATAAGGATTGAACCGAGTGATTTTGATTCATAAAATGCCTCCTAATGGGTTAGTTGAAAGTAATAAGGATTAAATATTGCTTTTCATGTCTTCTTGACAACATAATTAATTTAGTAAATAATCTATCATTATATTGAAGTAATGGGGGACTGAATTAGATGAGTACAGACAATCACAATCCAGATAAGAATATAGATAATTTAACGAAAGAACTTGCTTTCGTATTTAGTCAGTTAAAACGTATAGGGCATGTTTTCAGTCCCTCAAAGGATCTAAGGCAGAGCGAATCAAATTTGCTTGTTTACCTGACTTATCTGTGTCCACCGGGTACAAATGGTATCAAAGTTTCCGAACTGAGTAAGCAGTTGAAAATCACCTCAGCAGCTGTGACACACGTCATTCAATCACTTGAAAAAAACGGGTATATTACACGCACAATGGATCCCAGTGACCGACGCTCTATTCTTGTATCAGCTACCAAAGACGGACATAATTTTGTTGAAGCAAGAGAGAAAGAACTGTTTGAACGTTTTCATCATTTGAGCGAACATTTAGGTACTGATGATGTACAACAACTCATACGTATTTTAACTAAATCTATAAGATTCCTTAGTACTTACCAAGATAGTGATGAAGTCAAACCATAGTCTGAATACGGACTATGGTTTTATTTTAGCGTTAGTTTGATAAGATCCTTCTTCGATCTCTTTAAGGATTGAGTTGGCAGTGGGTCTCCATTGTAATTGTTGCTCAGCTCGTAATCCAGATACTCTTTGATTAATACTGGATCCCCAAGCAGCAGGCCCGATCGCTTTAACCGCGTCTTCATAACTCCACGATACAATTTTATCTACGCCGACTATTTTACCAACAGATGTCATGAGCTCTTTGGTCGTAATTAACTCCCTGGAAGCTGCATTAAATAACGAACCAGGTTTTGCCCGTGAATAAGCGGATACGTAAAGGTTTGCCAAATCGTCAACGTCAATTGTTGACCACGCGTTTTGTCCATCATTTATATATTTTGCAGATTGAGATAGCTTAGTTCTTTTAATAGTTGCTTGAACTAATCCGCCTCCACGTCCGTAAATTAGAGTTGGACGAATTACGATCGTACGGATATTACGTTGAGCGGCTGCCAACACTTCTTGTTCCTGATTCGCTTTCCATTGTAAAAAAGGCAAGGGATTCAGATCCGAATCTTCATTAACGACATTCTGAAAGGTATCGTTATAGATTAAGGTTCCGCTTGTATAAATGAATGGTTTTCCAGTATCTTCTAAACAATCTAACATTGTTTTAACCGCAGATACATCGAGCTTTTCCATATCCGGGGTATGCGATATTGCCGTATGAATGACACCATCAGCTTTTCTTACACTTTCCTCCAGCACACATAGATCCGCAAGATTTCCTATAATCGGGGAAATCCCCATTTTAACCGACTGCTCTGCTTTCTCTTGTGATCTTATGAGTCCCGAAACCTGATACCCTTGCGATAAAAAATGTTGAGCTACTACTGATCCGACATACCCCGTAATTCCTGTAATGAATATCTTCACTCGAAAACCTCCTTTGATTTTAATTAATTTAGTAACTAATTAATTTAGTAACTTAGTAAACATTATTCAACATCTCCAATTTATTGTCAATACTTAAGCATGATTATCTTGATTATTCCGTCAAAATAGCTAAAGCCTAATTTTTCGGTATTGTAAGCGAAAAATTAGGCTTCTTTATGTATAAATTTCCTTAATATTGTAACTGCGTTTTCCCGATACTATTCCCTTAGCATATGTTTTCCGCGTTTTGTTGGTAGGACCCCAATAAGAATTAAACAACTTTATTGTCATTTAACAGAAGATGGATATAGAATAGTCTTACTAATTGAGTTATTTATTATTTTTGAGATATCTTCTTTTTATTATTTTGTTATTAAAAAAGCAGTTTAACCTTTCTATACATTTTCAGTTAACATAATTTACATTTCAAGCAGCAAAAAAGGATCTCTTTAGTGATTTACTTGTTTTAAATAAACAATACCGTCCTTTTTTTCGATATTAAAAATTTCATTATTTTTCGAATATAAAACAATTACCTCATTATTAAAATCACTTGCTAAAAATATTCCATATCCATTGTTATCTGGATAACCATATATGTAGCATACGACTTTATCGTCTTTCATAAAAACTATTTGATTCATTCCTTCACTTACTGTTTCAGTGATCCACTCCCATTTATATCCTACTGTTTTATAAATCTCTTCTTTTAACATATAAGGAGGAAAAAAGTAAACTTTATCCCATTCAAATGGAGTGAAATCAGACAAATTCACTTCACTATTCTGTACTTCTTCTGAAAGAATTTTATTTTTAAGTAACTTTAAATTAGAATCCCATATATCATCTTTAAACAAATTTATTAAAAATAGACTTATAACTACAATACTTATAGATATTCTCACATAAGACTTCTCATATTTTATATGAATTTTTTTCACCCTTATTATTTTATTTTTAAACTATAACTTTCTAATTATAACCTTTAGAACCTTAATTTGGTTGTAATATCTCAAAATTGCCCTAGTTAACATAAGTCACATTTTAGGCAGTAAAAAGACTATCCTAAATTAATAAAGTGATGAGTTATTTTCAGGTAACAAAACAGCAAGAATTAAGTATATAGAAAGAGAAACAGGAGTAAAAATAAATATTAGTCTTACAACAAAAGGAGAGATACCAAAATGTTCAGCTATTCCTCCGCATACCCCAAATAACGCCTTATCTGTTGACGACTTTGTTAATCTACTCAATTCAATCCCTCCTTAAATCTAATTCTCTTTTTAATAAATTGTACCATATATGGGTATTAATTCATTCCTGTCAAACTATTATATTTGTTAAATAGCATTTCTAGTTAACATAAAACACATTATCCACAGTAAAAAAGATCTTCATCTAAAAGATCCTTTCAATTGTTTATATTGCCGTAGAATAATGTTTGATCAAATTGATACTAATAGCCTTGATAAATGAACAAAAAGAAAGAGCGTGTTTTGAAAAAAAAGTTTAGTCAAAACACGCTCTTAATATATTTAATAGAATCAGTCTTTTATAAAAAAGTTTGATCATTTTCTACCTATATTGTTCAACAATCGCTCCCGTTTATGGAAGAGATTTTCTTCTTCACCCTTATATTAAAGTTTAACCTCATGAAGACTTGCTCTTTCTTAAAAATTCAATTTTCAAGAATCCGAGCTTTCCTACTTACTTTACAAACTAACCTCATCAGTCCTTTGTGTGCTGGGGGAAACAGTGTGAAAAAAATATCCATTGTTCGACGCATTGGCATTGGACAAATAATAGGTTTGTTTCTATGAGTCCCACCTAAAGCAATTTTAGCTAGTTTTTCAGGAGACATCATTTTTTGCTTCTTTAATTGTTGGGTAATAACTGTCTTGTTGATATTAATTGCTTTTGCTTCTTCAAAAATAGGGGTATCAACAAACGCGGGGCAAAGTGTACTAACTTTTATTCCGAATTCTTCTGCTTCATAATGAAGCGAAGTCGTTAAGCCTACAACCGCATGTTTCGTAGTGGCATATGCTGAAGATACTGGAGAAGGTCCTAAACCTGCTGCTGATGCTGTGTTCACAATATGGCCGAATCCTTGTTTTTTCATGAGGTTATATCCCACTTGAGTTCCATTAATGACTCCCCATAGGTTAACGTCCATGATTTCTTTCCAGTTTTCTATCGTCATATCATAGAGTTCACCGTACATAGCCATACCAGCATTATTAAACAGATAATCGATCCGTTCAAATTCTTGGTATAAATCTGTAAGTAATCGCTCTACACTATCATATTCAGTCACATCTAAATAGGCATACCTAGCATTTATTGTTTCTTTGTTCAGTTCTGCTTCAAAATTTTTTCCTGCTTGTTCATTAATATCTGAAATAATAACAAACACATTCTGTTGGACTAGTTCACTGCAAATTGCCCGACCTATACCTGAAGCACCACCCGTTACAACCGCAACTTTTCTAATCATCTGCATCCGAATCCTCCTCTATTTTACAACCCTTCTAACCTGAATCATTACTGAATTGCGTCTTGATTTTTGTGTGTCAAACGTTTGATTTCAGATTCATAAATCTCTGCAACAATTTGTGCACCAGTACTATTTAGGTGTATACCATCTAATGTAAGATGAAGACCGCGTTCTTTTGATAGCTTGTCAATTCTTGAAGGCTTCTTATAAAAGAGAACATCCGCCATTACTCTCATTACTTTTGTGCTGATATAATCTGAACTGTTAACTTTTGAAAGGTGACTTAAAAAAACAGATTGGATATCTAGAAAACTAACATTTGTTTGTTTACGAGTGATGGATTGGATAAGAACATTCAATTCTTTGATTTCATTATTGGGAGCATTATCCGTATTTTCACCAACTAATGCTGGGGTAACTGCTACGACTTTCTTCGATGATGCAAGAACTAGCTCTAATACTTTCTCGTAATAGTCTTTGAACTCATCATGATCTTTTGCTACTGGCTGTGCTTGAACACTCAGCATTTTTGAATAAACATCATTCACGCCGATCCAAAGGAAAGAAAGGTCGTAATCTATATCTAACTTTGTTTTTAAAAGACGAGTATATAAACTTTTAACTGACTCTCCTGGTTTGCCATGATTAACGAACGTAATGTTCGGAAACTTTTCTTTTAGTACGTTAAAGAAAGAAACCCCAGGACGGCCTTCAGTTAAACTGTCTCCTATTAATGCTATTTTCATTTCTATTTCCTCCTCTTAATAGACTCTAAAAAGATTGTAATTGCTTGGTTAAAGAGAGGCTCAAGCGTACTCAATTCTTGTGTTTCCGTTAACTGACATAAACCCCCTAGCCATGTTCCAACAAGCAATGTCCACTCATCAATATTTCCACCTTCAAATTCCCCCTTTTCCACTCCCTCTTGAAGAATGGAACGATAAGAACCCATAGGAATAACTGCTAACTCATATAATGCTTTAACAGATTCTAAACTAGAAGCAGGATTTGAGGCGAGTTCTTGTCCTCCTTTTAATAAAGGAGTTTGGTAATTATAAAGGACATGCATCGCCATTCCATAAAGTTTCTCTGTTGCTGTGATATAGGATGATTCTTTTGCTATCCATTTTGTATACCAATCCTGCATCGTGTTTTGTGCTAGTAAAACAAACAGCTTCTCTTTATTTTGAAAATGATAATAAATGTGTCCTTTGCTATAACCAGAGGCTTTTGATATGTCTTGTACAGAAGTTTGATTGTATCCTTTTTGAGAAAATATCAAGGTTGCTTTTTCCATAATCTCACGCTTAGCATTTTCACTGTTATAACGCCTTTTATCCAAGATTAATTACAACTCCTTTCTAATAATTGAACGACCGTTCTAATTTATTATATATCTTTTTTCAATGAATGGATACATTAGGTAATTCACGTTCACGATATTTACATTTTTAACCATATATAGATGAACTATCAATACAAATAAGCACGCTCATTGCATGCTTTTAGTTGGTATCATATTTCCGATGGTAATTTAATAATACAAGTCTTTATTCAACAACCGGGCCCGGTTGTTGAAAAATTTTAAAATTACACATTTAATTATTTGTTCTAAAACTCGTATGTTTAGTTAACATAATGGACATTTTACAAAGCAAAAAAAGGATCTTAAACAATCTTTTTCTGAATGTATTTCATCTTTAGTAAGAGAATAGTTTAAGTTTAACTTCTTTAATTTACGTTGATAATGTAAAGATGAAATTATGAGAGTGTTTAAATGTCAAAAATACATTGGTTCCAGTGAATACAATAATGAGACTAAAACAAAAGTGGATGTAAATAAAGTCTTAAAAGATAATTATAAAGAGGGAAGAACGATGTTTAATAACGAAAAAATAAATTTCATACAACTGGTAGTTATTGTGACTTTATATATCATTGGCCCCTCAATCTTGTTTGAACCTTCAATACTCGTATCTCAAGCAAAACAAGACGCTTGGATCTCCACAATGCTAGGATTGGGAATCGGGTTACTTGTTATTCAGTTGTATAGTGCGCTAGGGAATCTTTATCCTAATATGACTTTAGTTGAATATACTGAAAAAATTTTAGGAAAATGGTTGGGAAAAATAATTTCTCTTCTTTTTTTTATTTATTTGATGATTTTGTCTGCTTCAGTGCTTAGAAACATAGGAGATTTTATTACAACGGAATTTATGCCAGAAACACCTATCCTAGCAATCCATATTCTCTTTATGAGCGTGGTTATTATAGGAACTCGGCTTGGATTAGAATCGGTGGCGCGTGCTTCCGAAATTTTCTTTCCAGGAGTTATTTTGCTTTTTTTTCTTATTGTGATCGCTATTATCCCTCAAGGAAACATGGAACAAATACAACCTGTACTTGAGAATGGAATTAAACCTGTTCTGAAAGCGAGTACTTCATTTATTATTTTCCCCTTTTTAGAGCTAATTGTTTTTTAATGATCTTTCCCTTTTTGAATCAGAAAAAAGATTTTAGGAAAGCTGTTTCAATTGGTGCGTTCATGGGGGGAATAGTAATTTTCATTATTGTGGCTTTAAGTATTCTTGTATTGGGCCCTGCTACCACAGAAAGATATATTTATTCAACTTATCTTTTATCTAAACAAATCAATGTAGGTGATTTTTTAACACGTATTGAAGCAGTATTAGCTACAATATGGGTCTTTTCTATATTTATCAAACTGACCATTTGTTTTTATGCAGCGACTTTAAGTCTTTCCAAAACGTTGAACCTAAAAGAATACAGGATGTTAACATATCCTTTAGGAATGATCCTTATTGTCCTTTCAATTATCGTGTCTCCAAATATCATTTATGGCCTTACTAAGCTTCCAAAAGTAATGGAGTTATACACTTTTACCTTCGGCCTTTTTTTACCTTTATTATTAATAGGAGTAGATTTTTGTAGGAAAAAAGTGAACAGAAAAGAAATTAGACAGGTTAAATAAAAGTACAAACCCTTACCTTTATTGTTTACTAAATGATATTCCTTCTTCAATTTTCTGTTATTAATTCAATAAGATCTCAAGTGTGCATGAATACTTTATACGAATTTAGTTAACTAATGCACATTTTTCACAGTAAAAAGGCCTCTAAGGCCTCCTTTTACTGTCATAATAGATCTTATAAATATTAACCTGTTAGATGATAATAAGGTTATTTAATTTTCATATAAAAATATAAGAGCCTTTCTACATTTTATTGTAGAAAGGCTTTTTAAAGTTGTTTAATTTTGTAGCTTTATAATAAAGATTGATTAAAAATATCCCACAGAAACTCATTTTAGGACAAATAAAAAGAATCCGTTTTTTTTTAAAAGTTTGAGCATTTTCTACCCTCTTCCACAATCGAGCTTGATTGCTTAAAATGTGCTCGTATTAAAAACCATGGAATCATCTGGTTTTAGATGCTCCATGGTTTTGATGAAGTGTGTTTAAATTTTATACTTTAGCTGCCCAAATTTCTATTTCAATTTTTATCTCAGGTAAACCTAACTCAACAATATATCCAATCGTCATTGCCGGATAATCATTACTAAATAATTGTTCCCACTCTGAATCAAAGAACTCCCAATCAATTTTCTCAGTAGCCCATATGTTCACTTTTATAATATTTTCGGCACTTAACCCTTCAGATTCCATCACTGTTTTTATATTGGTAAACGTATTACTCACTTGTTCATTCATATTTTGTGGGAATTGTCCATTTTGATCTACACCGACTTGACCTGATGTCACGTATAACTCTGCATTCCTTGGAATTTTTGTAATATGTGTGTAATTGCCAACTGGTGCAGGCATACTTGATGGATTTTTTCTTGTAATTTTTTCGTATTCCATTTATTTACCTCGCCATTTAAAAGAATTTTCTGCAGTTTTCTCTAGAAGATCAAATTTAGACACACTTCACCCTTGAAAAGACTTCTAGAAAAAAACAGCAGTGGAGTATCCATATCCGTAAGATAAAAACTTAAGTGATTTTTTCTTCATGGGTGAACACTCCTCTCTCTTAAAATGACAAGATTGTTGATAATTATTATTTTATAGGAAATAGGCTCTTTGCAGAACTTAAATATTAATCTAAGGTTTATTCCGCAAAATAACCAAGATTGTTGAACTTAAAAAACCAGATTATCAGCATAATTGTATCAAAAACAACAAGCAAACGCACATTTTATGGTAAATGAAAAGGTCCCCCTTTTGAAAAAAGATTGATCAAAACGGATTAATTCTTTATGAAATACTGTACAATTTTTATAATAAAGTTTGATCATTTTCTACTGTTGATCTGCAACAAACGCGCCCGATTGCAGAGGATTACTAAGAATATAGTTCTAGTATTTTATCTATGGGTAAGTTATTCGAGTTACTCATATCAACAAAATAGGGAAACTGCCATTCTTGAGTTTTCATCGCTTGTTTACTTGTTGGACTATCCCAGCTAGGATAAACTCTTATTGCCATTTTCCCAATTGTTGAACTGGACCTAAGAATATTCTGCTTCAAAAGAATTTCTTTCGGGAAAATAAATTGCCCAAACTCATTTCCATTTTTAAAGGTAGTTATAACTAACAAATCCGGTGCTTCATCATATGAATAGGGCTGATTTTTATTATTTTCATCTTTCTCCCAAAATGCAACAAACTGCCCTACTTTGGTAGGGGTTATATTCGCAACTCTGAATCGAACTGTTCTAGAAGCTAATTCAAATATACCCGCACCATACTTAGAATTTTGCTCTTCTTCTTGTATCGACTTTACAGTTAAGTGATTAGGCTCATAAATCACCTTACGTACATAAGATAATGCTGTATAAAAGTTATTCATTTCTTCACTCCTAAAACCTTCATCTAGATGGCCCGTTTGCGGAACTGTTGCAATTTGACTTGTCAATGTAATCGTATCAAACTTTTTTATAAATTGTCTGACTTTATTCCAAATGATCAATCTTTATTTCTAATTATCAAACTTTGTTTCAAAGCTACAGCTGGTGATGTTATTAATCATATAAGAACCCTCACGAATGCAGGGATAGCAGTCTGTTCCCATCTTGCACTGACACCACAATCTGTCGGTGTTCTTAGTGGTTATAAGGTACAGGGGAAAGATATAGAATCAGCAAATAAACTTATAGATGATGCTAAAAAAGTAGAGGAAGCAGGAGCCTTTGCTATTTTATTAGAATGTGTACCAAAACAAGTAGCCAAAAAATTATCAGAAGAAGTATCTATACCCGTTATTGGAATTGGTGCAGGTGTACATGTGGATACTCAAGTATTGGTTTACACGATATACTTGGATATGGTGTCGATAGATTCCCTAAGTTCATCAAAAACTATACAATGCTCGATGATGTTATTCTAGATAATATAAAGTCTTATACAAATGACGTTAAGAATGGTGATTTTCCAGAAGAAAAACATTCATATAACATGAAAGAAGAAGAGATAAAGTCATTGTATGGCAATAATTAGTACCCTTTAAAAAACGGAACATTTAAAGATGTTCCGTTTTTTAAAGGGTAAGTGCAATTATGTACTATATACGGCAACTCTTTCGATGTAGATTGTAGAAATACAACATCAAGGAGTGCAGAGCATATGAGTATATTTTCTTTTATCATTTATTGTTTTATCGTTACCATTACGCCTGGAACGACCAATATTTTAATACTATCAACCGTACAGAATTTTGGCGTTAGAGCAGCAATGAGTTTTACGTATGGTTCTGTATTAGGGTTTGGTATTCTACTTTCAGGTTCAGCAGTTTTAAATTCAATTTTTTTAAATTTAATACCCAGCCTTATCATCTACGTTCAGATTTTAGGTACAGTATATATGCTGTACTTAGCTTATCAAGTTTACAAAATGGATGTTTCTAAAAATACAACTTCTACTAATAGTGCAGGCTCATTTAAACGTGGATTAGTTATTGCCATGTTAAACCCTAAACCAATAATTTTTGCTTTAACACTATTTCCAAGTTTTATATTACCCTACTATAATGGTTTTAGTCCTTTAACAGTTGCTGTAATAGGTGTTACCATGATAGGATTTACTTCTTTTATTCTTTGGGTAGGTTTTGGAGCAATATTTAAAGAGATTTTGCGAAAATATAACAAAGTAACTAATATTATTATGGCACTTTTCTTGCTCTATGCTGCTGCAATGATTTGGTTCTAATTAAGAGGTGATTGGAAAGATGAATCAATTTTTTTACAAAAAGCAGAAAAGAATAAAAGCTCTTTCCGCAAGTATTACTGATTTTTCATATAAAAAACATTCGCATGGTGAATACGCAATAGGTGTTACCAAAAGAGGTATACAACATTATCATTTAGATGGAAACCTACAACTCTCTCATAAAAACGGAATTATGTTTTTTAATCCAGAACAATTACACGATGGAACAGCCCATGACGAGCAAGGTCTTGATTATATTATGCTTTATCTTGAACCAAGTCTATTTTTAGAAGCAATGGAACAAAAAGATTACATTCGCTTCTCTACACCTGTTGTCTATAATCATAATATTCAACAACACGTTATGAATCTTGCAGAGGCAGTCCTTACGGAAGCAGATGAGTGTATATGTGATGATTTGTTGTTTAACTTAGCAGATAATTTAACGATTAATACAAATAAAATTCAAAACCAAGATACCTTAATTAAGAAAATGAAAGAAGACATTCAGCATAATATAAAACGTTTAAGTGTAGAATCGATTTCAGAGAAGTTTAGTATGTCGAAGTTTCAATTTATACGGTTCTTTAAGTTACAGACAGGAATTACCCCATATCAATTCTACCTTAACAATAAAGTTGATTATGCTAGGAAGTTTATTGAGCAAGAAAAAGATGCTTACTTAGCTGTATCTGAATGTGATTTTGTGGATTTAACACACCTTAATCGGCAATTTAAACGAGTTTATGGATTAACAGCTATTGATTATCTCAAACAAATAAGATAACAGACCTCTTTATGAGAGGTCTGTTTGTTGTTCATAATCTAACATTTATAGCTTTGAAATAAAGTGTAAATGAAACAATGTTATTAACCTTGATAAACGAACAAAAGAAAAGAGCATGTTTTGAAAAAAGATTAATCAACAGATGCTCTCTTTATGTTAAAGTTGATGAAATATGATGATCTGCTCCAGAATTCGGTGCAAGTACACTATTTTTCTATTTAAACAGCTTAATGTATACCCGAACACTTCTTTTTGCATCCCTTTTTTATCAATGTGTACATATCCTTCATTTTCTTCTATATGAAAAAGGTTTATAATCGTTTAATTAACCGGATCAAAGTAAAGACTGATGGAACTTGCTGCTCCAATATTTGAATAGAAGTAGAGTAGATTCTCTCGCTTCTTATTTTAAAATCATGTACCATACTACTTCAACAGGTGCGGAGTGTATGTCGCAGTACAAAGGATGTTAGTCGGTTAAACTTCACAGACTCGATTCCTATTCAAGTAGAATTGAGCCTATTTTTTTAATTAGCTTCACTCAGTTTCTTGTTCGACTAAAACACTAGTTGAATAAGAAAAAGTGATCCTTTCCTATAAAACATCACACCCATTAATTAAGGAAAATCAACCCGCTCTCCCTTTTTTATAAAATTTAACCATATTATACATATCTTCATTTTCTAGATATTTAAACATTTCAATATGAGGACGGAAATTTACTTCAATTATCCAAATGTATCCATTCTTATCAAAAGCCATATCCAAACCTATATTTCGAGAATTTAGACAGTGTTTCTCTAGCTGAGAAGTAGCTCTTAATGCTAGCCGTTCTATATCAAGTAGTGGAGTAGACGTAATATTGCTTTTGGCAGGAGAACCATCTATCGCTTCTTGAATAGGGATGATAGTTTTTACGACGTTTGTAATAAAATATCCTCTAGCTGCCACTTTTGCCAAATGTCCTGTCATTACCCAGTCTGGACTTTTCTTCATGCGTTGAACCATAATTCTTAAGTCAAAAGGTCGTGCTGGTTTATTAGTTACTGCAAGAGGAATCCATTGTTGAACAATATAGCTTTTCTGAGGAAGGCGAATTTCTTTAATATATTCGAGAGTTTGTTCTTTATTACGGAAAATCTTCTTTTTATTTTCAAAGTGGACTTCGTACGAACTATCCACTAATAAGGAAACTTTAATTATTCCACTTCCGAAAGATCCGCAGGAAGGCTTTACAACGACAGAACGATACAGCTTGACCATTTCCCATAATGATTCATCTGTTAGAATTCTAGTCTCAGGTAAATGTTTAGCAATCTCCCTATCCTTCTTCATAATATTGTAATTCTCCCATTTTCCTTTGGAAACTTTCACAACCTTCTCTCCTTTTTTCTACAAACTCTTTTATACAACTTATTCATAGTTTTTAAAATTGATTAGACAACAAGTCCCTCTAATACAAAATATCTTTATCAATTTAACAAAGAATGTAGATTTATTTAGCAATACACAGAATCTAAACCTTCTACAACAAACCTGTCTTGTAATAATAGAACCATTAATCAATAAAATTGTAGATAAATAGATGTTTTCATACAAAAAACAATACCCTCCTCCATTTTGGAAAAAGGTATTGTTTTTACCACTTACTTCTTTGTTATTAAAAGGGTGAACTTTTTAATCAGTATCTTCAGTAGGACTCTGATTTAAATTAAGTGAAACATCTCTTAGAGTATTAATAAAAATACGTGTCGCAGCACTCAAATATTTATCTTTCCTATAGATAATTCC
The DNA here is from genome assembly GCF_001591625.1 of Metabacillus fastidiosus NBRC 101226. Taxonomy (GTDB): domain Bacteria; phylum Bacillota; class Bacilli; order Bacillales; family Bacillaceae; genus Metabacillus; species Metabacillus fastidiosus. The sequence goes on along the minus strand of NZ_BCVG01000036.1, from coordinate 14,329 downwards.
TACATCCCTGGCAAGATCAGCATTTAGAATGGGAATGATTCTTATACGAGGGTCATTAAGGTACTCTAAACAAGGTTTCGGTAATATAGTTACCCCTACCCTATCTATAACCATATTAATTAAAGATTGCACAGTTGTAATTTCAAAGACTGGTTCGGGAATAAAGCCTAAGTCTTTACAAGCGTTATTTATAAGCTGTCTTACAAAATATTGTTCAGGAAGTAAGATGGAAGGTGTCGTCTGCAATACTTCCAAGCTTAACGTATCCTGATTTTCTAACGGATGTCCAATAGGTACAGCAAAGGCCATTTCCTCTGTATATAAAGAAATAGTTTCTAGCTCATTGCCTTCCATAGGTAAAAAGACAATTCCCAGATCCAGCTTATTTTCTAACAGTTGTTTTTGAATATCGCCGGTACGTAATCCAAACACAGATATCTTAACAGCGGGATATAGACTATGAAAATTAAGCAATGCGGGAGGAATAAGATAATTTTCAACAGTTAACAATGTACCGATAGAAATGGTGCCTCTTTGAAGTCCGTTTAATTCATCGATTGAGATTTTTGCCTGTTCCAGTTCATGAAAAATGTTACTCGTATACTTTAAAAGTAATTTCCCTGCCTCTGTAAGATCCGTCTTTTTACCGATGCGATCAAATAATGGTGTGCCGACTTCATGTTCTAATAAACGAATTTGTTGGCTTAAAGAAGGTTGAGAAATACCAACCTTTTCTGCTGCTCTTGTAAAATGAAGTTCTTGGCACACTGCATAAAAATATTCAAGTTGTCTTAATTCCATTCTAAAACCTCCTGATTTGAACGGTAATAATAAATAAATTTGCGTTTTGTAAATCTGCTAGGTTGTTACAAATTATACCATAGGCTAAACCTATCGTTATTATATAAATAATTGGATTGTTCTATCGGATGAACTATCTTAGACTATTAATTACAAAGAGGTTCCATTAATTAGAATCTTTCGATTATGTAAAATTCGAGGAGGCTGATAGGAAAAAACAGATATCATCAACTATAATGAGCTGCTAGAAAAGAACAGGAAGATTAATATTTGACCATGTTGAAAAATTAGTTTCTATAACTTATATGTACTGGAGGATATAACTGATGAAAAATTTTAATGTTGCTATTCCAACACCATTCCATGATGATGAGAGTTTATATTTAGAAGGCTTTAATTCAATTGTTCAATATTTAACAGATAACGGGATCGATTCCCTGCTTGTGTCTGGTAGTACAGGTGAACAGAATTCAATGAGTATCGAAGAACGCATTCAAATTATTGATTATTTTAACGAGCAAAAATTTCAAAATGTTGAACTTATGTTTGGAGTATCAGCTACAACAACAAGAAATGCAATAAAACTTATTCAAAAACTTGAGGAATCTGTTTTTGATTCTATTCTAGTTCAGTTCACACCTTATATTCAGCCGACACAAGAGCAAGCCGTTTCTTATATGAATGAGCTGCTGCAACATACAACTAAAAACGTTGTACTTTATAATACGCCTTTCCGTACAGGATTTGATCTAAGTGCTGAATCATTTAATACACTTATTAATCAAAAACACTCTAACCTTGTAGGATTTAAAGAAGAGGGTGATATTAAACGTCACCATAATACAAATTTACCGGATAATTTCATCATGTTCGCTGGTGGAGATGTTGACCTTACACAAAAAATAGTGAATGGGTATAACGGACTTTCAAGCATGGTTGGAAATGTTTACCCGCAAGAAATCAAACAAATTTTCAATGACTTATTAGAGGATAAACCAGTTCACCTTCGGAAAATAAATCATTTAATTAATGAAGTTATAGATGATAAGGCTATTACGAATATAAAAAATCACTACAATTCTTTAGGTATAAAAGTAGGAACTTGCCGTTCTCCTATTAAATAATAGATTAAATGAAAAACCCTAGAGTAACCGTCAGGCAGAAAAAATACCTTATTATTTTTTCTGCTTGCGGATACAAATACGGCAATCCAAACAATAAGTATATTGCACAATGAAAAAGCTTTAGCATTAAATACGGAGGGTCTATAGCTATCATGGGTATTTCACAAGTAACAAACCAAATAGAACAACCGAAACTAGATTTAAAGCCTAGATTAGGATTACTTATTATAGGTATCATCCTAATTGGAGCTAACCTGAGAGCTCCGCTAACATCAGTCGGTCCACTAGTAGCTTCTATTCGTGACAGTTTGGGAATATCTAATACACTAGCAGGGACAATAACTACAATACCTTTACTTGCTTTCGCGGTCTTATCTCCTTTTGCCCCTAAGTTAGCTCAACGTTTTAGTATGGAGTTCACCCTATTTATTTCCTTAATCTCATTAACCATCGGAATTACAATACGTTCTTTTGGCGGAGTAGAAACGTTATTTATAGGAACAATCTTAATTGGTTCATCTATTGCCATTGGTAATGTATTATTACCAAGTTTCATTAAACATAATTTCGCACAAAATATAGGCATGATAACAGGAATTTATGCAGTTTCCATGAATTTATGTGGAGCTATTGGGTCAGGTATGAGTATCCCAATTTCCTCATTATCAGGATTAGGATGGCCAGGAGCTCTTGGATGTTGGGGAATTTTATCTCTTCTTACGATTTTCTTTTGGCTACCGCAATTACGAAATCAACATAAGTCTATTAAATTTGTACAAAGAGAAAAGAAAGTTAAATCTACTAACTTATGGCGTTCTAAACTAGCATGGAATGTCACATTATTTATGGGATTTCAATCGTTAATCTTCTATACAATGATCACATGGCTGCCTGAAATTCTTGAACAAAAAGGATTGAACACTCATGAGGCTGGCTGGATGCTGTCTTTAATGCAGCTTTCTATGCTTCCTATTACGTTTATTGTCTCTATTTTAGCCGGACGTTTAAAAAACCAACAATTATTAGTAGTCGTTTCCTTTGTATTGCTTATTGCAGGGCTATTAGGTATCTTATACGGAAGTACACCCCTTATTCCATTATGGATTATTATGATTGGAATCGGAGTTGGATTTGCATTTAGTTTAGCCATGATGTTCTTTAGTTTACGTACCCAAAATACTAATGAGGCAGCAGAACTATCCGGTATGGCCCAATCATTAGGTTATCTTTTAGCTGCTATAGGGCCTGTCTTACTCGGATGGTTACACGACATTACACTTGATTGGACTACTCCTTTACTCATGTTAGTTTTAGCTTCAGTTATTGTTTTTATTACAGGTATAAGCGCAGGGAAAAATGAATATGTAACTTCTAAATAATCAACAAATCCCCTCGTTCATCCTTGATTACGAGGGGATTTTATCGAATAGTCCTTTATTTCTTTGAATAAGTCCATTTGATTTCAACTCATCATATGCCACAACGACTGTGCTTCTATTTATATTAAGCCCCCTAGCTAAGTATCTTTCCGATAGTAATGACTTATCAGCTGGAAAGATACCATCTGCTATTCCATTTTCGATATATTCAGCGAGCTGTTTTAATTTAAACCTATACTCAAGTTACAATCATTACTACAAAAAGAGAAAATTTAAATTATGCCGAAATTAATAACACTATACAACACAAGATGAAAATTTCTTGCAGGAAATTAGAATTATATAAAAATCAACTGTACACTCTAAGACCATATGAGTTATGTAACAATATTCATTTACAACGTAATGGAGATGATAAAATATGCTGTGGCCTTTTGTACTTTTTCTAATTGTTATAAGTGTACTTAAATTATTAACAAATCCTCCAAGCGCTGCTGTGGAATGGGTTATGAAAAAATTCGAATTACATTCAGCACTTAATGGCGCGACTACCACTGTAACGATCGATGGAAAACGCTTGGAAGGTGAAGACAAAAATAAAGTTATTCATTATTTTAATGAAGCATCATTTTTGGAAAAATATACTGTACAGCCAGAGACGAGCCGGACTCCCTTAATTTTTGATACTAAGAAGGGAGACGATGATATTAAGTTATTTGTATACAGTTACGACGATCATCTTGATGTAATCAAAAAGTACAAAAAGAAAGTAATTACATATCGTCTGCGTTCCGATAACCTTCAAAAATTGCTATGTTAGTAATGGGAGATTTCATTTAAAAGGGATCTTTAAAGAGACTATCTTTTCTTATTAGCTATTATCAGGGCAATTATTTAATACTGTAAGGGACTTGAATCCCTGATCTCTTCCCTGTCAATTTAACAAAGTGAAACAAACCAGTCTGAATATGACCGGTTTGTTTCAGCTAAACTACACTATTATTTTAGTGTTCTGTCTGATCTGTACTTCTTTTATTTCCTTTACTGTTGTCCCTGCTAACAGGAACTTGGCCATGTAATTGCAGTGAATTTTGATTACTGTTGCTTTTATTAATTTTTTGTCATGTCTCATATTTCCTTTTTTATTTCAAATACAGTTTGTCCTTTTTTACTAAACTTATATTTCTGTCTTGAGAAGAACAAACATATCAATGCTCACTTTCAGGAAATATTCGTTTAAAATATTATTTAGTTTTGTTGACTTTGATCTTGATTTTGACCTTGACCTTGACTTTGACTTTGACTTTGACTTTGACCTTGTTCTACATCAATTGCCTCTCCGCCAAGGTTGATAGATAAATTCATTTCCTTTTCTTCACTTCCGAGAATTGACTTCTTAAGACCATCAATATATTTAGATGTGATGTCAATAAAATTCTGCTTCTCCCCTTCATTATCAAGCTGACCCATGATATAAAGATCATTTTCACCTTTATATAAGTAAGCAATATACCCTACAGCTTTCCCATTTGAATCCACAACATTTAAGATTTCTCCTTCCTGATTACGAAACTCCGGCTGAAAAAATAACAATAGCCAACACTCCTTTTCAGTATCTAGATTAAATCCGATTCGTCCTATAAATTCTTTAAAATGAATGAACATGTCCTATTTTATAGTGGCTAAAAAGGAATAAAAAATACGTAATCATTTTCGTTATATATTTAATTTTATAACAACGATATAAATTCTAGAAGACAATAAATAAGAGTCAAACAGCTTTGCTTATTCGATTTTTTAGTGATATAAAAATCAAACAACTTACCACAAGTCATTTAAAAGAATACTTAGAATTCGGAAATTATATCATTAGATAATGAATTGTATTAATTGGTCCAATCATTCGGTAACTATTAGAAGATAGAATTAGAAGGCAAAATAAAAAGGCCCTTGATGATATCAAGGACTTTTTGTGATGACCTGTGAGGGAGTTGAACCCCCACCCCCTTCCCTGTCAATTTTATTTTGCAAAATCAACCTAGTTCAGCCTAGTTAATTAAGTATAAAAAAGATTAATTTATCAAGCCTTTATAAGATATTATAATTAGCTCAGTTAATTAAATTCTGTTTAGAAAAATAAGTACGTTAGCCAAACATGTTAGCAAGATGGTGAGCATTCGGTCTGCAATTATTCTAGATTATTCCCGTTAAGCTTTTTAAAAATCAACAAATATTCTAATTGAATAAATTGATTTTTATTTATTGTTCATGCACTCAACATGACTGGAGTGCTGAACATTGCCATATATTAATGACGTGCACGGAGCATTCGTCCGACAATAAAAAGCATTTGTTTTCGTGTAATGAAGCGAGACATTTGAGCAGAGATATAGTTTCTAAACCCTGGTATAGTATATATTTTTTTAGCTTGAAGCGAGCGAAGAGCAACTTGAACTACATTTTCTGGAGTATCTCTTTTCCCCACAGATGCTTCATCTGCCCCTACAACGTTAAAAAATTCTGTTTCCGTTGACCCAGGACATAACGTAAGAAATTGTACACCGCGTTTTCGATTTTCCTCCCATAAAGCCTGTGTAAATGATAATACGAAAGCCTTTGTGGCACCGTATACAGCCATATTAGGGAGAGGTTGAAATCCTGCTGTTGAAGCTACGTTAATAATCACTCCGCTTTTCCTTTTCAACATTTGTGGTAAAAATAAATGGGTAAGATCTACAACCGCCAGTACATTGAGCATTATTTCTTCATGCTGCCTTTGGCCCGACAGTTGTTCAAAAAGCCCATGAGTAGCGAACCCTGCATTATTAATTAGAAAATCAACGCTCAGACCCCGTTCCACACATTGTTGATAAAGCCTGTTTGGGGAACCTTCTTGAGATAAGTCAGAAACAATCACCTGTGTTTGAATACCGTGTTCTTTTTGTAGTTTCTCTGCTAAAGCACTCAATTTGGCTTCCGAGCGAGCTACTAAAATCAAGTGGCTCCCTCTTGTTGCAAATTCATGTGCAAATGCTTCACCTATACCCGAAGAAGCACCTGTAATCAGCGTCCATTTGTTTTGTATTGGTATCATCTCTATCATCTCTCCCCTTAATAATTCATCAGAAACAGTGTTTCAATATGAATCATTGTATCCAAGTGGGATTATAATGTCAAATAGAGCACTTAATACCTTAAAGCAACTGGCTCATTACTCATATACATGTGTAATCCATTCATAAATTGGCATTTTACCATCCAAAGCAGTAAAATAAGCTTTAGAGAAGAAAGCTATTTTAGAAAACTAATGTTATAAAGGTGGGAAATTTCATGTATAATTCGTCCAAAATGCCTTCCATAGATACTCGTACAGTTACAACCTACCCAAAAGCCAAACTTCAGCATACTGAAATATTGAAACTTAACATTATAGAAGCTGCTGCATCAATTATGCAGGAATACGGTCCCGAAGCCGTAACCATTCGCAAGGTTGCTGAAAAAATGGAATGCCCAACAAAAATTATTTATAATTTGTTTGGCAGCAAGGAAGGTTTAGCTAAACAACTTTTTCTGGAAGGTTGCAAATTGTTAGCTGCTGCCTTTCAAGCAGTTCCAAAACAAGTCGATCTTAAACTATATCTTCGCGATCTTGGACAAGCTTACTGGGATTTCTCAAGAAATTATACCAGTTACTATATGGTGATGTTTGGTGGAGCCTTTAGCGAATTCAGACCGGAAGAGGAAAGTTTACAAGCTATTACAACAGCTTTACAACAAGTGATCACAATTATTACAAAGGCTATTGAACAAGAACTTATTTCCGAGAAGGACCCCATACTTGTTGTTAATCTTGTTTGGGCTTCCCTGCACGGTACAATTCACCTGCATTTAGGAGGACACATTCAAAATGAGACAACAGCTAAAACATTGTATGATAAATCTATATCAAATTTAATTGATACATTTTTTCGGAGCGATAGTTAAATCAAAAACCCTCTATGCAAAATTCTATATTAAAGGAAAATATCAGCCACCGTTAATGGAATATGCCATTGACGGTGGCTGATTTATATTATTTTGGTTTTAAATGTGGATTCCCAATTAACTCTGCCTCTATTATCGCTCTCTGTAAGAGTAGTTACTCTACATACGTACACTACTCTTACTCTCAAACCAACACTTTCATATCTCCACTACTGTTTTAGAACCATCAATATTATGCACCCCACGTATGTTGACTACGGAAAAGTCTCAAGCCCATATTTACATACCCTCAAAGAAATCATTCATTAACGATTTCCTCCAGTCATTCTTTTTTCTAATCTAAAACTACCTTATTTATCTATTATCCTTCCCCACCATCGACTTCAACGCCTTCCGAAAATCATCATCCTTCATATTTCGATCCGCTTCTTTCACATCATCACCACTATTCCCTTTAAAAGACTGCAATGCTTTTCGGTACGCCTGATCATCCATACTAAGTGCTTTTATTTGTTCCTGATTTCCTTCTGTCTCGTCCTCTTTTGGAAGGTCTGTACTTGTATTCTCAGAATCTTCTTTCAGCTGATTTTCATTGTTTACTGCCGGGGTATCTTCTACTTGCCTTTTAGATGGAACAGAATTCATGTTCATCATGACTAGGCCTAAAATAATAACAATAGCAATAACTACAAACAAGATGACTGCCACCATTATTTATCAGCTCCGCCCTGTTCGTTTGTGAAAGTTTTTGTCACTTTTGCAACTCTTTCCCCCAATGCCTTCCCTAGTTCCAAACCTTCTTTAGAGATTAATTCGGAACTTTCTATCGGGCACGAAATGCCGACTCCATAATAAGATCCATAAAGTGCGTTTTCCGGAATATTGCCCGGCAGTCCGACAATGATCATCCCTTGGTGAAGCATTGGTGTAATGAGGTTAAGCATTGTTGCCTCTAGTCCGCCATGAGTTGTGGCTGTTGTGCAGAAGACAGCGCCTATTTTGTTAATAAGCTTGCCTTCTGCCCATAAATAACCGAGTCTGTCGATCCATTTTTTTAATCCTGAGCTGATCGTTCCAAAGTGGCCGGGACATCCCCAGATAATAGCATCCATTTCGGAAAGCTTGTAAATATCAGCCTGATCGACATGATCAAGAAAAACTTCCGCTCCGCTTACTTTTTTTGCACCATCCGCTATCGATTCGGCAAGTGCTTTTGTATGTTCTCCTTCACTGTCATACACTACATATATTTTCATTTTCTCGTCTCCTCCTTGTTGTTTCCTGTTAAAAGTTCATGTCCCTTGCTCTTATGACAGAACAAAGGACATGCTTTTTTCCTTATAGAGAAATTTTTACTTCTGCATTCATTCCCGGCAGTACTTTTTTAGAAGGGTTTTGAATGGAGATTTTCACTGGTACTTTTTGAGTCACTTTTGTATAATTTCCGCTTACATTTTGTGACGGAAGAGCGGAAAATACAGAATTTGTCGCATAGCCAATCCCTTCAATTTCCCCGTCAAATGTTACTTCTTTATCTCCGTCCACTTTAATATCCACGCTGTCACCGATCTCAATATCATTTAAATCTGTTTCGTTAATGTTTGCCATAACATAAAGATGATCCATATCAGCTATTTCTCCTAAAACTTGTCCAGCTTGAACCATCTGGTTTTTCTTCGCTTCATTTTTAATAATTGTTCCATTTTCCCCTACATGGACAGATAATGTTTTCTCACCGTCAGATACCGCTCCTACTGTATCATTTTCAGATACATTCGTACCTTCTTCCCCATTCCAATCTTTTAATATGCCGGAGTTCGGTGCGACAATCTGCATCATGTCAGCGGAGACAGTTGCATCCTCTGTGCTTACGTAGTTTTCGTTTTGATAATAAATATAACCTCCGCCGGCAATGAATCCTAAAAGAACAATAATCCCGATTATATTTGCTAAAAGTAAACGCCCTTTACTCATTATCTTTTATCTCCCTTAATGTAAATTTTTATGAAACACTGTTTTTCAAATCTTTTTCTTTCGGAGCAGGCAGAAGGACACGTGTTTGTTTTTGCACGAGAGATCTGCCTTTTCCTGTAGCCATTTTTCCGATCGAAGCAATGAGCATAATGACGCTTATTACTAGTAAAATCGTGAACAATTGGTGGTATGCCCCTAAAACAGCTGACCTTTTCGCATTCGCAACGAGCTCATAGGATGCCATATTTTTCGCTGTTGTTAATGGAAGACCCTCCCCAATAAAATGTTTCATGAGCTTCATTAGTTCTAATTTAAATTCCGGATCATTTTGGCTGAGACCTTCCCGTATTCCTTCATAGTTAACGGCATTTTGTTTTATTAAAAACCAGCCGATAAAAGGAGACATAACCGCTCCGGCAAAATTACGGATAGAATGAAGCGTAACCGATCTCGTCGATGCTTGATGAATATCCCCAGCGAGTGCTGTTCCTAAAGCACCTCCGACAAGAACCATACTTATTCCCGCTCCGAGACAGGCAACTTGAAAATAGAGCAAGGCTAAAGAAGTTTCCGGTCCCATCACTCTCCACTCGGCACTGACATAAATAACGGCAAGTGATCCGATGAATCCAAGAACTCCGGCTCCCAATTTATCGTACAGCAGTGTTTTAAGAACAGCTGTAACGACAATCCCTGCAAAAAACCAAAGCCAGAAATAAGTAATATATACAAAAGGAAGATCCAAGTTATTTCTCAAAAATCCATTTATCCCCGCAATAGCAATTACTAAAGCGAGGTGTGATGCGATTGCCATAACTGTTCCGGAAAAAGGTTTTGCCGCCTTTAATGAGCGGAAAGGAACTAATGGTTTCTCCGCTTTTAAGTCCACGTAAATAAATAAAACTAATAAAAGAGCTGCCGCAGCTAAAAACGGCCAAACGTAAATAGATGTAAATCCTTTTTGCGTTAAATTACATAAAGGAAATGCAAGAACAATCATAAGAAGACTGTATAAAAACAGGCCTGTTTTATCAGCTTTTTTATTATCCTGTTTTTTATTTTTTGGCAGTGCGTAAAATCCAATTACCAGGCATAATACAGCTGCAAACCCGTTAAGATAAAATAACCAGCGCCATGAATCAATAGTTAATGATACGGAACCGAATAATGCCCCAAGTGCAGTCGCCCCGAATAATCCGGTAATAATCATAAATAAAAATGTATTTCGGATTTTATTTGGAAACGATATTAAACTTAACGGTAAAATAGTTAAAAACAGTATTCCGGCACTAAAGCCTTGTATTATTCTCCCTGCAGTAAGAGTAATAATCTCAGGAGAAACGGCACTAATAATAGAACCGAATAAAAAAATAAGAACAAAAAATAAGTAATTTTTCCTTAAACCTAATTTCTTCGTAAGTACAGGTCCAAGCGGCACTCCGAACGCAAACGCCAAATTGGAGAGCGTTGATGGCATAAGCAAGTTATTTGAGCTTATATGAAGTCCATTTTGAATAACTGTTTGATTTAAAATATAAGAAAGATTGGAAAAATACTGAGATCCGATACCAAATATCGTTAAAATAGATATGATCAAATATGGCGGTACTCTCCCCTTTTCTTTCTCCGATACAGGGTTGTGAATCTGTTCGCTCATTTATATACTCCTCCTTTCGATTTACACTTCATTAAACTCGTAATGAATAAATTTTATTAACTAACTTGTATATAACAACTTGTATTATACAATATATAATCAAAAAAACAATATTAAATTTATCCATTTGATAACCTGTCGGATTTTTAAAAATAAAAAATGTAAGATGATAATATAGTTATTTAATTTTGATATAAATATATAAGATCCTTACTATGTTGTATTGTAGTAAGGATTTTTAAAATTGTTTCATTTTTATTCAATTAAATATGTTAGTACTTAAAAATCAATAATAAAGTTGTTTTATGCTTATTGAGTTAAAGCACCCGTTAGTTTAACAACGTTGACTATTCTTCTTACTTTTTAAAATTAAAAATTCGCTGTTCCCAGACACCGTTAGTTATCGTACCTCCAATTAACTTAATTATTTTGCCGTCCTCATCTATTTCGACTTTAAATTTATCTTCTATATATAATTCAATTCGTGGAGTTACTTGAAATGTTCTAACCTCGGAAAGCAAATTATTTTCGTAAGCGTATTCTTCAATATAAAGGTCTGCATACTGCGGTAAGCTACATATACTCCTCTCATATTTAACAATATTATTATTAGCAAAGGTACATCTGGAAACAGCTACGATGTCACCCGTTTGTCTAAACTCTAACCCGATAATGGTTTTACAGTTATAAAATAAGTATTCCTCATTATAATTGCTATTTGGTGTTGTAAATTCATTTACACCTCTTACGAGAATCAGTCTGTTTTTTGAATCAAAACAGTACTCATAAGAATATCTTCCGAAATCAGGTTTTCTTTTAAAAAGCTTACCTCTTTTAAGTCCACCAACAATCAAATCTAGAACAGGACTCGGACAATAATAACCTCTGTGTATGGCTTCCCCACCCTTTGAATACCGAAAATTCACAATTTCCTTTTCCGTTAATGTTCGTAAGTAGGGAAGTTGTTCTTTATACTTATTTCTAATGCTTACTAACTCTGAAATAATGCCTTTAAATTTTTCTAATTTTTCTTGGTCAATTTGTATAGTTGAATTTTTCAACGTCTCCATTGTTGAATTCCTTATTTCTTCTAACATAAGTTCGAATTCGTCCATTTTATCACCTACTCTTCTGAGTATCAGTTTTTACCAAAGGTAGCTGTTCTTATTATACAAACCTGCCCTTTAGTTGAACAAGACTTTAAAGTATCTAAATAAGTGCTTTATCCAAATCTAGTTAACATAAAACACATTATCGGTAGCAAAAAAGGCCTTAAAGGCCTCTTTTTATTTACATAATAAATATTCTAGATTGTTAGTTAAATTGCTTTACTATAATTAATGGATTGTCCGATGTCGTGGAGTTGTCCATCTTCATAACGGATCGAAAGAGTTAAATCAGGAATGGAATCAAAGCCATTTTTCGCTAGTTCATGGAGAATAGGGCCATAATAGCCAATCGCTGCTCCGACATGATCCTTCGTATATGGATTTTGACTAAGCTTTTCCTTGTAAATATCAAAAATGTCGGTTCCATCTTCTGTTATAAATTTATTGTTTACAAGAGCTAAACTGTTTAAATCATATCCTGTTATTGTTTTGATTTGATTCACTAGACGAAACTTTTCTAATTTAGATTGTGTAAACTGGGTTGATTCATTTGAGCTACTATTTATCATGTGGAAAAATAGTTCCTTAGAATTATTGGCTGTATTAAGTACATTCTGTAATTGATCAATTAATGATGAATCTGTTGTACCTGTAACTGTTAATTTAAAATTATTCGGGTTAATTGTAAAAGTAAGAGCTGTACCTAAAGGGATTGTTACACCGTATTTTGTAAATAAATCTTGGATTTGACCATTTACTTGTTGTCGATTAAAGACCTTCTTTTTCGTATTCTCCAATGTATCATTTATTGGTCCTTCACCACGAAAAGCAGCATCCGAAAAGTCATAAGAATTAATAACACCATTTCTTAACATAGAGGATTCCATGCTATAGGCTGCATCCCTCTCTGCTTTTGTTAAGTCTGATCTAAATTTGGGTGAGTAAGGATTACAATATTTATCTAGAATATGATCATATGGATTTGCATAGCGTTTATTTTCTTCATTCAGCTTTCTATATTTTTCATCTAGTATTTTATTTCTTCTATCTCCTTCTCCTTCATATGGATTATTTCTTTGAATAGTAGTTTCATTATTAGTAACTGGTTGCTGACTAGTTGTTACTGCTGAATAGGATATCGTTTGATTATTAATCTTCATACCTTTTCTCCTCACCTTTTTGAAAAATCCTTGTATCTCATATATCGGTAACTATAAAAAAATATAAAATAAGTAAATTAATATATTTTATAACTTTATAGTAAAATATTACTATTTATGATTATATTTGTTGTAATAGGTCGAAAGGGGGATGAAAAATGTTGAAAAATAAGATAATTCATTTACTAGGTTTTGTATTATTACTATTGTTAATACCTACATTTACTAATCCTGCTTCGGCAGCCACTGGAAACAATAGTATGGATACAGCTCATAATATGGGAAATTGGAAGTATTACCTACCAGAAACAACTATTTTACCAGCAGATCAAAATGAAGCTTATTATAAGTTTACTGCTAGTGCTGGAGAAAGACTCTATGTACAAAGTACTTATAGAAATGAATATATCGGTATGAAAATAGAAATTTTAAATACTGGTAATAATGGAACAACTCCAATTAATCCTAATTCACTTACACCATTTATTTATGCAAACGTTGATGCGACAAGTTCTACTACATTCTATGTAAAAGTTAGTCGAGGTACATACACTGGTGATATGTACTTTACTGTATCTGTTCTTGATCGTATTAAATCAAGTAGTAAAGAATTTAGTTTTACGGGTACTGCTTCAAATGCAGGGAATAAAAATCTTAGTTTAAATGGTGTTGATTCTTCCGTTATTACTATGGACTTAACAAAAGATACTACAATTCCAAAGAAAGCCGTTGTAAAATCAGTTACTACACGTAGTACACAGAGTCCTAGTCAAGGGAATGTAACACATAAGCTGATGTCAAATCAGGACGGAGTATGGCATACAGCAACAACTTCTAGTGCTACTTCTGGTTCTTATAATATTTCTTTACAAAATCAACTTTATGTTGCTAAAGTATGGAGCTTCAAATACAATGCAAAAGCTTCTGGTGCATCGACAATGACAAATGTTCGTGCGAATATTAGTTATGAATATGATGTTACAGATCAATTTTAAGTAAATTTAATCTAAACTAAATATATTCATTTGATGATGAAAATAAGAAAACGGCCCATGATTTATTTGAAAAATCATGGGCTTTAATCTGCAAAGATAAAAATATAGTAAGTAACAACACTCTAGTTAACATAAAGCACATTATA
>NZ_BCVG01000035.1 GCF_001591625.1 Metabacillus fastidiosus NBRC 101226 | reverse complement strand
GGACCTTTACGGGCAGTGGATCTCTAACTTCACTTCTTCGAGTTTGTAGAGTTTTGAAGTGGGAGTCTTACTGCCCGTTATGGCTGGGATAAATTTAAATACTATTTTTAATAGTCCATTCCTTTGGGGAAATTTTATTAATACTCATAGAACATATGCTAGAATTGCAAGCTAGATAGTTAAAGATTGCTCTAAGGAAAATCATATGATATGCTCTATTAAAATGAAGAAAATACTGGGGAGCTGTTACTGGCTGAGAGGATATGTAAGATATCGACCCATTAACCTGATCTGGATAATGCCAGCGGAGGGATGTACATAAACTACATTTATAGTGAAATGTAAGTCTGCATACTTTCGGGTGCAGGCTTTTTTGTTTTTTAAACTAATTTTACTAAAAAGGATGGAATCAGAATGAAATTTTCAGAGTATTTAAGGAAAAAGGTAGAGCGTATTTGGGATGCAAGCTTTCAACATCCGTTTGTTACAGGAGTTGCTGACGGATCACTTCCGTTAGAATGTTTCTCTTATTATGTGCAGCAGGATTCTTTTTATCTTTCTTGCTTTGCACAAGTACAATCTATTGGTGCTGCAAAATCTTTAGATTTTTATACAACAAGCAGAATGGCTTTCCATGCTAAATCATCTTATGATGCAGAGCATCTTTTACATGAACAATTTGCAAAAGAACTTGGCTTATCAAAAGATGGGGTTATCGTTGTAGAAGAGCCAGCACCGACGGCTTTAGCTTATACAAATCATTTATTTTCTGTCGCGTATAAAGGATCTTTAGGAGAAGTGATAGCTGCTATCCTGCCTTGCTACTGGCTTTACTATGAAATTGGTGAAAAATATAAAGGCTCTACTCCTGATGTACCAATCTATCAAAAATGGATTGATGCATATGGAGATGATTGGTTTGAAACATTAGTAGTAGAACAGATTAACCGTTTGGATGATTGGGCAGAAAAAGCATCAGAAGACGAAAAGAAACGAATGGAATCCATTTTCATTACGAGTAGCAAATATGAGTACATGTTTTGGGAAATGGCTTATACACTTGAGAAGTGGCCGATATAATAGGGAAAACCCGCTTTTAGGAGCGGGTTTCTTCTTCATATATTAAGATAAAACAAGTTTAATAACAACGCCATATACAATACCTAATAAAATAGAGGAAAGTGTTCCTAACAGGAAATATTCAGCAAAGTCTTTATCATCCATCTGTTTGAACCGGGCTAATGATTTTGCAGCAACAATAAATGCTATCGAAGTAAATGCTCCATTAATAATTAGGATAATAACTAACAGCCTCTCTAAATATCCAATTAAAACTCCTCTAGCTAAATCCTGCTTTCTCACGATAATATAAGAAAATTCCTCTGAAATGCTCGTACTTTTCTGATTCACATATTCAGTATTATTATGGACATCCTTTAATATATATTTCCCTTCATATAAGGATAAATGATTAGGTAGAATGCCTAAAAGAAGTCTGATTAAATGTCCGCTCACTGTCGTAGAAATAATGGCCATAACAATCAGGAAAAGAATTATGTTAACTGCAGATATTGTTATATTTCCACCTTTTATAAGATGAAAAAGAGATAGTATTTTCGTTACATAGTCTAATAGATTAATATTAAAAAAGATCATACAGACAAAGAGCAGGGATATTATATGCAGTAATTGATCAGTAATGAAAAGATAAAAATCAAGTAAGGAATAGCTTGAGCGCTTTTTAATTTTATCTGTTAACATAATTTTTAACATATCGATTATGTAATGAAAGACAGTAATAGTAATTGCAGCGATAATAACATCTGTTAGGAAATTATCTGCTTTTTCTGTGGAAAAGTACAAAATGAGTAATGTTATAAACATTAAAATAAAATGATGAAACAAATGTTTCTTTAAATATTTTCGCTTATCGGCGACCATTCTATTCGTTTGAAAATAAAAATCCCCTAGCAAATGAGCTAAAAATAAACTTAAAAATACCATCGTTTCCTCCTTTGCCTTATAGATCTGGATATATCTGAGTTAAATTCTCTTCCAGATTTTTTTGAATAGAACTGTTTAAGCTGTCTATTGCTAACAAAATTTCTTTAACAGCTGCATATTCAGCAGATCCATAACAGCCTAAGATTTTTTGTATCTTATCATAGTTTTCATTTAAAAGTTCACATTTTCCACGTTTATAATGAGTGGAAATAGTTGCCTGTGTTTTATTTAGTAACTGAGCTATTTTCTTTTGTTCGTTAAATATAGAATAGAGAGAATAGATCAGCTTCTGATTTTCGGATTGATTTTCTAATAATGCCTGCTGATTTTCTAACAATAAATTTATTATATCTGTTTTATTTATTACATCCTTTTGTTCTTCAGCTCCAAACAGCATATTTCTTTTTCTTTTTTTATCTGTCTTTATGTTCTCACTCGCTTTTTTTGCTTTTTTAATAAGTGGGTGGTTCCATATTTCAATATCAATTCTTTCTATATCCTCATCAATAAATCCATATGATAAACCGAAGTAAGGTTTATGGTTATCATATTTCCAGTGCTGTCTAATTGTATATGCTACTGTATACGCGCTGAAAAGGTACTTTCCGATGAATAAAATTTCGTCCCCGCGTCGGTGGGAAACGATAAAAGGTATTGTATCGTTGCACCAATTGCTAATATGATTTTCCCATTGTTGTAAATAATTCGATAATTCTATCCAGTGACTTTCATCAGAAGAGTTAGTCACATCCATAATAAAAAGGGAAACAGGCTGTTTCATTTGAAAAAACCTCCATAGACGAGTTTAAAAGATATTATATAATACTTAGATGAAATATTCAAAGTGATCATAACTTAGATAAAATAGTCTAAGTTTACTTAGCTTTACAGAAAAATATAGTTGAATTTAATATATAAGTAAAATATTATATAATTAATTACTTATATTAAAATGACAAGGAGGTGAATCTTTTGCTGAATATCGAAAAAGCAGCAGTTGTATTGAAATTATTAGGAGATAAAACCCGTCTGACAATGATTAAGATTTTGGATTCTCATGATTGCTGTGTATGTGAATTTGTTGAAATATTTAAAATGAGCCAGCCAGCTATAAGCCAACATATTCGCAAATTGAAAGATATGGGGATTGTAGGAGAGAAAAGGAAGGGACAGTGGATTATTTACTCATTGAATAAGGAAAGCGAGTATTATTTGTTTATCCAAACATTACTCCAGGACCTTCCAGATCAAGACTTTAAGTTAAAACAATTAGAACAGCAAGGATTACGAATTTCATGTGAATAGTTGGAGGATATATTTTGGTATCAATAATATTAGCAATATTGATTTTTTTACTTACATTAACACTTGTCATCTGGCAGCCGAAGGGACTTTCAATTGGATGGTCAGCTTGCGGAGGAGCTGTTTTAGCCTTAATTGCAGGTGTTGTTGATTTTCAAGATGTCATCGATGTAACATCAATCGTTTGGAATGCAACATTAGCTTTTATCGCAATTATTATTATTTCACTTATTTTAGATGAAATTGGATTTTTTGAATGGGCTGCTTTACATATGGCCAGAGCGGCTAAAGGAAACGGTGTAAAAATGTTTATATATGTAAGTATCCTTGGAGCTGTCGTAGCTGCATTTTTTGCAAATGACGGTGCGGCACTTATCCTTACACCGATTGTACTAGCGATGGTCCGAAATTTGAATTTTAATGAAAAGCTCGTCTTCCCATTTATTATGGCAAGTGGATTTATCGCTGATACAACATCACTGCCTTTAGTCGTGAGTAACTTAGTAAATATCGTGTCAGCTGATTTTTTTGGTATCGGATTTGTCGAGTTTGCGACTAGAATGATTGTGCCGAATTTATTTTCTTTAGCAGCAAGTATTTTAGTTTTATATCTTTATTTTAGAAAGAGCATACCGAAAAATTATGATTTCACCCAATTAAAAAAGCCAATTGAAGCAATTAAAGATGAAAAAATGTTTAAGCTATCCTGGTTCGTATTAGGAATACTTCTTATTGGCTATTTTGGAAGTGAATTCATCGGTGTACCAGTATCATTTTTCGCTGGAATCGTTGCAGTTTTATTTTTAATTATGGCAAGACAAAGCACTGTTGTTAACACAAAAACGGTCATAAAAGGTGCCCCTTGGGCAATTGTTTTTTTCTCAATCGGAATGTATGTCGTTGTATATAGCTTGAGAAATGTAGGCTTAACAAATTTGTTAGCAGATCTTATCGAGCAGACAGCAAATCATGGATTATTTGCTGCGACGATCGGAATGGGTTTTATAGCAGCAATTTTGTCTTCTGTTATGAACAATCTGCCAACTGTGATGATTGATGCACTTGCTATTGCCGATACAAATACAACTGGAAATATACGAGAAGCACTTATTTATGCCAACGTAATCGGTTCAGATTTAGGACCGAAAATTACGCCAATCGGTTCACTGGCAACATTGTTATGGCTCCATGTTTTATCTTTAAAAGGTGTGAAAATTTCATGGGGTACTTATTTTAAAACAGGTATTATCTTAACGATTCCAACCTTGTTCATTACATTAGCCGGCCTTTATATTTGGCTGCTTATTATTCATTAAAAAGGAGAAATAAATGATGTCTAAAAAAACAATTTACTTTTTATGTACTGGAAACTCTTGCAGAAGCCAAATGGCAGAAGGATGGGCAAAAAAATATTTAAATGACGACTGGGAAGTAAAAAGTGCTGGGCTTGAAGCACATGGATTAAATCCAAACGCGGTAAAAGCAATGAATGAAGCTGGAATTGATATTTCCAATCAAACATCAGATGTCATTGATCCGAAAATTTTAAATCATGCTGACTTAGTCGTTACATTATGCGGCCATGCAGCAGACCATTGTCCTGTTACACCACCACATATTAAAAGAGTACATTGGGGATTTGATGACCCAGCTAAAGCAGAAGGAACAGATGAAGAGAAATGGGCTTTCTTTGGGCGTGTTCGAGATGAGATTGGGGAGAGAATTAAGCGATTTAGAGAGACTGGAGAATAAACTATAGATAAGGATGATATAACAGTGGAACATGTTTTAAATATCGTTGATTTCAGTACTACTGAATTTGGTACTATTTTTATAAAAATAACTATTCATGATGCAGACTTAGGAAAGCAATTTGAAGGAGAAGTTAAGTTCATGGACGGCCAGCCGTTTGGAGATTTAATTCATGCTGATAGATCACCTTTATCATCTGCATGCAGGGAATATGTGTGCAATCGTTTAATAAATAAATATAAAGCAGGAGAATTTATTTAAAGAAAAATGCCTTTGACTGTCAAAGGCATTTTCTCTATTTGGAATAGACTTAAGCTAAGTCAACGATAGTTCCTGTACCGCCGCTTTGTTCATATGTATATTGAAGCAAAATAGCAATTTCAAGCTGTTGAACTTTCTTTACGATTTCTTCTGTTGCTGGATTTTTTTCTTTATTTGTTTGTAATTCTACAATATCAATAAAGAATAATGGATTCCAAGTTGATTGTTCTGTTACTTTTATTAAAGCTTGTTTTGTATCGCTCTCAGGCAGTGAATCAAGGTCAGCCTCATTTTGAAGATATGCACTGATCTTTGTTTGCAGTTCAGGGAAAAGAGAGTGGTTGCGAGCTTTTCCAGTCCAGTATCTTGTATTGCCGAAGTCTCCTTCAATACGGTGCATAATTCCGTGCCAGTAGCTTCCAGTATCATGAACTCCGTAAATAATAGAATCTTGTAAAGCTTCATGGCAATCTTCTAAATTATCATTCCATAAATGAAGACCTGCAACGAAAGAAATAGCATAAGGTCTTTTATCTGCTTCTTCATTTGAAAGATTATCAACAGAAATATCATTAATTTGATCGTCTAATTCTTTGCTCCAAACACTTTCACGAATGGCATCACGGTCTGTTACCCATTCAATTCTTAACTCTTGTAAAGGATTGCGGCTTTCCAGTTGTTCTACGATTTGTTTCAAAATAATCTTCTCGCTTTCTGTTTAATTTAAAGTTCTATAGTTCATTATAGTGTTTTATGAACAAATAAGAAACTATCCTGTTTTATTGAGCAGTGGAGGTATTGTAAATAGAGTCGTATAATTGAATCAGCTTTAAATCCAACTCAGTGATTCCTCTTGCATTCCAAGAAGTTAATTTTAATGTGACGACCGTATAATCAATCGAAATAAATGGATGATGATTTTCATCCTCTGACAGTTTTGCTATTTCATTTACAAATGCGATAGCATCTGTAAAAGTCTTGAAACGGTATTTTTTAATAAGCCATTTATCGTCTTGTAATTTCCAACCGCTTAGTTTTGTTAATTTCTCTTCAATTACAGGTAAAGGGAGTTTTTCCAATAATATAACCTCGTTTCTATTTTTAACTAGATATTATCATTAATACTTTGAATGAGGAATATTTAGTCATAATTGCTGAAAATTAACTTGGAACTAGTTATGATTGAGAAAAAATAAAAGGAGTGTGTCATTTGGATAAAATGGAATTTAATAGAAATTTGTATTATATCGAAGTTATTCCTTTCGAAGACAAAAGCGAGAAGGATGATACAGGTTCATACGAATATTATTACAAAGGGAAACATTTATTATTTCGTTCAGAAAAAGAGAGGATAAGAGCTAGAATATATGAGGGAGAAGACGTCATCTCTTTTTCAAAAAATCCACTCTTATTTTTGGAAAAGATTTAGAAAAGCTAAAAGAGTATTTAAATGAAAAATACGGCATGAAAAAATTAGGATTTTTCAACAAAGAGAGTTCAAGTTATGTAAATCTATAATTGATTTGATAAAGATTTATATAAAGGAGAAGTGGAGATTACCTTTGTATTGGTATAAGTCCATTAGAAGCTGGGACAGCAGGACAAGTATTATATTTTTACCATGATTGGGGAAACCGTTCTATCTATAATGCATCGCAACTTCTTAATTACTAAGATGCGACGCATTATTAATTATAATAAATCTTTTTTGAGAAATCACAATAGCAGTGCAGCTATATATTAAAGCTTAGGAATTCTGCTCTTTTCCCGTTTTCTTACGAATCTTTGCAATTACTATTAGTAATAAAGGAAGAAAAAGACCGTAAATAGATATGTAAGGTACCCAAATTTTCACATTAAATTCAATGGAATGGGCAGTGTTAGGGTGCACGATACGTGCAATGACTACTAAAATGATTCCTAAAGGCAAGGTAAGCGGCCGATAGTTGTTTAAATTCAATGTTTGAGCAAGCCCGATAACAGTTAAGTAAAAGTAAATCATTAATCTAAAATAAATGGTGATGATCCATATAAAAGCTACAATTGCTTCGATCCGCTGCATAAAATTACCGATATTTGCTATTTTTGCTAAGGCGTAGCTCGGATATACTTGTCTTATCGTTGTTTCTACACCAAGTACTAAAAGAGATAAAGCTATGATAATGACTAGAAACATTCCCCCGATTAACATTCCTAGAAAAAAAGCTTTTTTTGCTTGTTTGGATTTATTGATAGATACAGGAAAAATCATCAAAAAAACAAATAAAGGTAAAGCTACAACACCTGTAAAAAGTAAAATAGCACGAATCATTGGTTTTAATTGTATATCAAATACAGGTTGAATATTTTCAACTTCAATTTGAGGAGTAATAAGAGCGACTAAAATAATAAATAAAAAAATAAACCATGGAAATAATAATTCGGCTGAACGAATTACCGTCTCAAGACCATACCGAATTCCGATTACAACAATAAAGGTAAAAAGGATATAAACAGCTTCTACTGGAGTTTCCGGCATCATTTGTGTAGTGATGAACTCCCCAATAAAATATAATAACTCCGCTGCAGTCGTCAATGAGAAGAGAATAAGAGAAATAGACACTGCTTTTCCTAACCATTTACCAAGAATTTGTTCTAACATTTCGATTAAAGTCATATTCGGAAATATATTTCCTAAAGAGATGTATAACATGACCAGCAACAGTCCCAGTCCCACACCTATTATTGCTGCAATCCAAGCATCCTGCTTAGCCTCTTGAGCTATACTGGATGGAATAATTAAAATAGCTGTACCTATCGTATACAAGATAACTAAAATTAAAAATTGACGAGAGCTTATTTTAATATTTTCCATGTATGACCAACCTTGCTATTTTTTCGTAATATCCCTATATATTCTTACTCTAATATGTTTTATTTATCCCATTCTTAACGAGAAGGAAGACTCCACAATCCATATTCTGAAAAAAAAGAAAAGGAACTGTTCGTAAAGAGTTTCTTTCCTATGTTTTTATTTTTTAAATTTTTTCCTCATAAAAGCCGTTGTCATTAAGAGGGAAGGAAATAAAAGTCCGAAGGTTAGTGTGTATAGTCTCATGGTTTTCGGAACCTCTGTTAATTCATAAACAATATTTGGAGATACAATAATGGAAAGAATGATAATAATTATTCCTAAAGGATATGTCAGTGTACGATATTCTTTTAAATTCAGCGTTTGAGAAAGACTTAAAGCTGCTCCGTAAAAACAAACAGTTAATTTAATATAGATAGAAAAGAACCATATAGTAGCAACTATTACTTCGATTCTTGTTAGAAAATCTCCTATATTAATTTTTCTGGCAAGGCTGTATGTTGGATAAATTTGCGATTCCGTTATATCAGAACCGAGGACAAGGATGCTCAGTGTTACAATAATAACAATTATTGTTCCTCCTATCAGTATCCCGATAGAACTAGCTTTCTTAAAATCTTGAGACCGATTTAATGAAGGGAAAATCATTAAAAAAACAATAAGTTCTAAAAAAGGGAACACAATAAACGGACCGCTCGCTTTCAAAACAGGTATTATTCCATTTCCAAGCACCGGCTGTATATTCTCTATCTTTGCTTGAGGGCTAATAAAAATCATAAAGAAAAAGAAAAGCAAGATAACGAATGGAATGAAGATTTCCGCAGCCCTTGCCATCGGTTCTAATCCCAGTCTTGCTCCCATTATTACGATACTTATAAAAAAAATATAAACTGCAAGCGGAGGGGTTTCTGATAAAATTTGTGTTGCCATAAAGTCTCCTATATTCCTCAGTACAAGAGCACACAAAATCATTAAATAAATAAAAAAGAAAAAGGAGACTGTTTTTCCAAACCATTTACCGAGAATTTCTTCACTATATTCGACCAGTGTCATATTAGGATAAAGCTTTCCAAGTCTGTTATACAATGGTAGTATAAAGAATAATCCGACTCCGACTCCAATTATTGCTGAAATCCAAGCATCCTGTTTTGCAAAGGATACGAGTATAGAAGGTGCCAGCAAAATAGAAGTACCGACAATATATAAAATAATAATAACTGACAATTGTGTAGCGCTTATTTTCTGTTGATTAGACATTGTTTTTCCTTCTTCTTGAAATAGTATGTGAACGATGAATCAAATTATCTAAGTTGAAATTAAGGTTCATTATTTTAATAAATAATCATATAAGAACCAGCTGAACGGTTTAAAAATGGTGGAGATCAAATCAATAGGGTTCGGAATATTCACATTCAAAGCCATAGCAATACTTAGTCCAATTGCAATAATTAAAAGAATGGAAAATGCCCACATTTCCCTTTTAAGTTTATTTTTTAAAAGGTAAGGAACTTCCAGGGCAATGATTATAATTGCAATTACTAAAATCCCTCCAATTTTCAACATTTAAATATCCTCATTCCATCTCTCTATTTAAAATGCCTGTATTCGTTTTTATGCCATTTTTAATGGATTGTATGACTCCTACCCGATATTCTAAAAAACAAGGAAGATTAGGTAGGAAATCAACTTCTCGTAAAGGTCCGATAAGTCAATCTAATAATCAGTGGGGGATAAAGAAAATCCGTGCTGATTGAATATTTGTTCTATGATTTTGGTTTTGGAGAAGGGGTGTCTTCCCGCTTTACATTTTTTTGACTGATTAATCTTGGACGTGCAAATAATGCCCATCTTGGTAAACGGAAAATGGCATCCTTTTGATCATCCATAATAAATGGAGCAAACGGTGCCATATAAGGAACACCAAATGAGCGCAAACTGCATAAATGAAGGGTAAGAGCGATCAACCCGACAATAATTCCAAATAATCCGAATGAAGCCGCCAGTGCCATAAAAGGGAAACGAAGCATTCGGATGGAAATTGATAATTGGTAAGAACTTACAATAAAACTGGAGATTGCTGTAATTGAAACAACAATTACCATTGCGGCAGATACAATTCCAGCATCTACTGCAGCAGTCCCAATAACTAAAGTCCCAACAACTGATACAGCTTGTCCAACTGCTTTTGGCAATCTTAGACCCGATTCTCGTAAAATTTCAAAAGTAACCTCCATTATAACCGCTTCAATAAAAGCTGGAAAAGGAACACCTTCGCGCTGTGCAGCCAAGTTAATTAATAATGGTGTTGGCAGCATTTCCTGATGGAATGTTGTAATCGCAATATATAGTGACGGTCCTAATAGAGCAACGAATAAACCGATATAACGAAGGAACCGGATAAGCGTTGTAATATCAGAGCGATTATAATAATCATCAGGTGCATGAAGAAACTCAACGAATAATGCAGGAACAGTTAATACAAATGGAGTGCCATCAATAAGAACTGCCACACGTCCTTCTAAAAGATAGGATGCAATGACATCGGGACGTTCACTATTATAAATAGTTGGAAATGGGGTATATGTTTTATCCTGAATTAACTCCTCTATATAACCGCTTTCTAAAATACTGTCAATATTAATTCTGTCTAGTCTATTTCTTACTTCATCTACTATTTTGTCGTTAACAATTCCTTTTATATACATAAAGGAAACAGTAGTTTTTGTTTCTTTTCCAATTTTTTTTGTTTCCACCCAAAGATTAGGATTATTAATTTTCCGGCGAATTAAAGCTGTGTTCGTCCGAATATTTTCTGTTAAAGCTTCTCTTGGTCCTCTTATTGCATTTTCTGTAGTTGGTTCTGAAATACTTCGTTCTTTTCCGCCTTTCATTCCAATTGCAAAACCTTTTGCAATCCCCTTGAATAAAAGAATAACATGACCAGTTAGTAGGGAATCAAAAAGGGAATTATAGTCAGATACATCTGAAATTTCTCCTACTGTCAACACTGTTTCTTTCAGTTGAAGAAGAAAGTCTTCCAGATTTACTTCGTTAGTTTCTGTTTGCGGCAAATCCAGCATTAAAGATTCCATAATAAAATCTTGAACAGATGCACTGTCAATTAAACCGTCTGTATAAATGATTCCCGCTTCTATTGTCTTCTTTTTTCCAATTCGAATCTCACGAATAACAATATCATCACTGTTGCCGAGTGTTTGTTTTACTTTCTGAATATTTTCTTTTAAATCTAGACTTAATGGATCAGATTGAGGCTGTTTCTCTTGTTCATTGTTTAAATTGACTTTACTATACTTAGATTTAGCAGGTTTTGATCCTTTTTTAAAAAATCCCATTTTGCAAAACTCCTGTTTTTCAATTAGATGGTATTTATTATTATTGATCTATTACTTCGAAGTTCTAAGAACTCGAGGAAGTTAAGTGAGAGATCAACTGCCCATAAAGATCCGATTGGTTCAACTAACCCTCACTGAGGAAAGTTTCATTTTATATAATTTAAAGGTGAATTTCCTAATTGTTATTAAAATGCCCTTCTTTTGGACAATTTATAAATAAAAGTTTGATGAGGGAGCTATTTGATGAAAAGGAAAATAGTTATTTTTGCTATCTTTATTATCCTTCTTGTCCTGCTTACAGGTTGTTGGAACCGAAGAGAACTGAATGAGCTTGCTATAGCAGTTGGATTAGGAATTGATAGACAGGGTGATCAATACCTTGTAACAGTTCAAATCGTGAATCCAGGAGAAATTGCAGCGCAAAAAGGTGGTGGGAGGGCAACTCCAGTGCTGATTTATCAAGAAACTGGTGATACGGTAATGGAAGCATTTAGAAGACTTACAACGGTTGCACCAAGAAAGATTTATACAGCTCATCTTAGAATGGTTGTTATAGGAGAAAAGTTAGCAGAAGAAGGATTTGCGGAAACATTAGATTTATTATCAAGGGCTCGGGAAATGAGAACCGATTATTATATTGCAGTAGCCAAAGATTCGAAAGCGGAAAATGTTTTAAAAATTTTGACCTCTTTGGAAGATATTCCAGCTAGTCAGTTATTTTCTGCTCTTGAAACATCAGAAAAAGCTTGGGCACCTACAGCATCAGTTACACTGGATGAATTAATTCCCAACATAGTCAGTAAAGGAAAGGAAGCAAGTCTAACCGGAATAAAAATAAGAGGAGACGTACAAGAAGGAGAAACGAGTGAAAATGTGAAACAGATTGAAGCTCCTACTAAATTACAGTATGAAGGTATAGCAGTATTTAAAAATGATCGGCTCATTGGCTGGTTAGATGAAGAAGAAAGTAAAGGGTTGAACTATTCGTTAGGGAAAGTAAAAAGCACAATTGTAGATATTACTTGCCCGAATGAAGGAAAAATAGGAATTGAAATAATTAGAACAAAAGCAGATGTCAAAACAAAAGTTAAAAACGGAAGATTAACAGGAATGATTCGTGTAGAAGCTGAAGGAAATATAGCCGATGTGGAGTGTGAGAAAGCTGAATTGGCAAAAACAGAAACAATCCGTGAGTTTGAGAAAAAAGGAGAAGAAAATATAAAAGTGCAAATTGAGGCTGTTATAAATGCCTCCCAGCAAAAATATAAAGCAGATGTTATTGGTTTTGGCGAAGCTCTTCAACGCTCAAATCCGGTTTATTGGAAAAAGAACGAGAAGGAGTGGAGTGAAAAATTCACTGGTATTCCAATAGAAATTGAAACAGATTTGAAAATTCGCCGGGTTGGTACGATTGTTGATCCTCCTCTTAAAGAGATTAACCAGTAAAATAGAGAGATTTTAAAAAATGAATAGGAGATTAATGAATGAAGCGAAGGATCCTTGTAATCATTACAGTTATTAGTATCCTTATTTTTCTTACTGGCTGCTGGAACCGCAGAGAATTAAATGAATTGGCAATTGTTGTAGGAATAGGTATCGATAAAGTAGATGACCAATTTCTTGTCACAACTCAAGTAATAAATCCAGGACAGGTTGCTACACAGAAAAGCAGTATTGAAAAAGCACCGGTTATTATGTATCAGGAAACAGGTGGTACAGTGTTTGAGGCAATAAGGAAAATAACAACTACCGCACCAAGAAAAATGTATGCATCTCATCTTAGGATGATTGTATTAGGAGAAGAATTTGCAAAAGATGGAATAGGAGAAATACTTGACCTGCTATTTAGAGACCAGGAATTCAGAATGGATTTTTATATTATGGTCGCAGAAGGAATGAGAGCGGAAGATATACTGAAGGTTTCTACTCCTTTAGAAAAAATTCCGTCTAATAAAATGTTTAATGCCCTTGAAACCTCTCAAAAAGAATGGTCGGCTACAAAGGCTGTTACATTGCATGAACTCGTTAAAACAATAGTCAGGGAAGGGGAAGCTTTAGTGCTGACTGGAATTATTGTCAAAGGTGATAAAGACCTGGCTAACAGCATGGAGAATATAGAAAGGACTGTTCCGAATGGTGATTTACAAATTACTAATTTAGCTGTGTTTAAAAAAGATAAATTAATCGGCTGGCTGGATGAAATGGAAGGAAAAACATATAATGTTCTTACAAATAATGAGAAAAGTACAACGATTAATTTATCATGCCCTCAAGGTGGAAAAGTGGTATACGAAGTGAAAAATTCAAGTACGGATATGAAGGCAGAGATAAGAAATGGGAAGCCTGAAATAGACCTTAATATTTTTGTAGAAGGCGATATAGCCGAAGTGCAATGTGATATTGATCTAACAAAAGAGGGAACAATTGAAGAAATAGAGAAAATTTACGAAAAAGAAGCGAAAAGTTATTTTAGAAATGCAATCAGTCAAATACAGCAACATCATCAAGCTGATATATTCGGCTTCGGTGAAGAAATTCATCGGGCGAACCCTGAAATTTGGAGAAAAATAAAAGGTGATTGGAATGAACAGTTTAAATATTTACCTGTAAATATAAAAGTACAGGGAGAAATTAAACAGATAGGTACGGTAGAGAACTCTGTATTGGAAAAGTTAGAAAAGCAAAGAGAAATGGATAAGTAAACGGAAGATTTTTGTTTTTAAATAATTTAATACAGTTTTTTCATTTAATTATTACTAACTGCCTAACTTTTTTGAAAATCAAAAATCCTTATTATAAAAACAGAAGGATTACTGCATTTTTCTATTTTATAGTCATTTATCACAAGTCTCATAAGAAAACATATTATAGACTAGATTGACCTGTTATTAATGGGAGAATGGAGTGTTTTTCTTGCATACTTCTTATATTGATTATACGGCACCGAATGTTCAGTATTTTGCAGATCTTAATAAAAACAGGCTAAATACACGCAACTCTAAAAATTATATTAACCGATTAGGAAGAGATGTGTTGAATACATTAGGGAAAGTCTCCCTTCTTGATATTTTTTTAACGAAAGGGCGCACAGTGGAACCTCATTATCACCAAAATGCTGCTGAATTAGTTTATTGTATTTCGGGATCTGCTGTTGTCTCTTTAATTAATCCATTTAATAATGAAGTTACCAATATTCCAATTAAACCTGGACAGGTAGCCAATATACCTCAAGGCTGGTGGCATTGGGAGACAGCTTCCGAAGACAACACTCACTTACTTGCTATCTTTGATGCTCCATATCCGGAATATATCTTTGGATCAGATATATTAACAAAAACACCGATTGAAGTACTTGCACACACATATTGCTTAGATGCTGAGAAACTAAAACAAGCTTTGAAACCTTTGCATGGGGAAACGATCGTTATTGGACCGACAGATAAGTGTATTGTTCAAAAGAAACATCAAGGAAGAACAGCTGGTACAATGAATTGCTCAAACAAACAGCCAATGAGTAATTCCTATTACACGGTTGCTCCTCAAACCACATATATGAGTGCTTATTACGGATATAGGCAATAAATTTATACATTACTTTAATAAGAATCCTCTTACATTAAGAGGATTCTTATTATTAAAAGAACCATTTTTGGTATAAATCATACTATACATATAAGAATTATAAACAATGATTGGGAGATGGTTCGTAATGGGGAGAGAATTTCTTGATGTTTTCGACAAATGGGCTTCATATTATGACGATACGGTCACAGGTGCTGATGATGAGTATCGAGAAGTTTTTAAAAATTATCCCTCTATTCTGGAGCAAGTTGCATCTCTTGCATACGGCAGTGTATTAGAATTTGGAACTGGAACTGGAAACTTAACAGAGAAGCTCATTAAAAAAGGTTATAAAGTTACCGGAATTGAACCGTCCGCTGCAATGAGAGAAATCGCATTAAAAAAATTAAAAGGAAAAGCAACTATACTTGATGGAGATTTTTTGAATTTCCCGGTCTCACGATCCTTTGATTCTATCGTAAGCACATATGCTTTTCATCATTTGACAGATAAGGAGAAAGAGGAAGCTGTTGCTCTCTATGGAAAGCTGTTAAAGCCAGGCGGGAAAATTGTATTAGCAGATACGATTTATCCAACAAATAAAGAATATATACAAGCAATAGAAGATGCAAAAACAGCCGGATTTTTAAATTTAGCAAAGGATCTGCAAACTGAATTTTATACGACTATTCCATATTTGGAGGAAATATTTAAAGAAAATCAATTTTCCACTGTTTTTCAGCGATGTAATGATTTTGTATGGATTATAAATGCTGTGAAAACAGAATGACGAAATTTTTCCACCCTCATTTATTTGGAAAAGAATGATTGGACAATAGCTGATATGTAAAGAAATTTCAATACTGGACTTGTAATAGAAAGGCGGGAAAAAAGGTGAAAGTGGCAGGAAGTGTACATGAGTTAATTGGAGAAACTCCTATATTAGAAATTAAACATTTCTCATTTCCAAAGGGAGTGCGTCTTTTTGCAAAACTGGAGTTTTTTAACCCGGGAGGAAGTATTAAAGACCGGCTTGGAATTGAGCTGCTTCAACATGCTCTTATGAAAGGATATGTAAGGACGAACGGGACAATTATTGAACCGACAGCCGGAAATACAGGTATAGGGCTGGCTTTAGCAGCAGTTAATACGGGTATTAAAGTTATTCTCTGTGTTCCTGAGAAATTCAGTAAGGAAAAACAAGAATTAATGAGGGCGTTCGGAGCGGAGATTGTTTTTACCCCTGCTAAACTTGGAATGGAGGGAGCAATTAAAAAGACAAATGAATTATTAAAAGAAATTCCAAATTCCTATAGTCCTCAGCAATTCCTGAATTTCTCCAATCCTGATACGTATTATAAAACACTTGGTCCAGAAATATGGGAGCAGCTTAAAGGGAAAATAGATGTATTTGTTGCTGGAGCCGGAACGGGCGGGACGTTTATGGGAACAGCCCGTTATTTAAAAGAGAAAAACAGTCATATCAAAACAGTTATCGTTGAACCGGAAGGATCTATATTGAACGGAGGAACCCCAGGTTCTCATAAGACAGAAGGCATAGGGCTGGAATTTTTGCCTCCTTATATGGATAAAGAATATTTTGATACGGTTCATACGGTTTCGGATGAAGCTGCTTTCTCTATGGTGAGGGAATTAGCTTTGAAAGAGGGATTATTAGTCGGCAGTTCATCTGGTTCAGCATTTTATGCTGCTTTAAAAGAAGCGGAACAAGCGAAGGAAGGGACAAATATAGTCGTCATTTTTCCGGATTCAAGTGAAAGATACTTAAGTAAAAAAATTTACGATGGGGGATTATAAAATGAAAAAAAAGACACAGCTCATACATGGGGGAATTGCTGGGGATGCAGTTACAGGAGCAGTTTCTGTTCCTATATATCAAGTAAGCACTTATAAACAGGATGGTCCAGGGAGACATAGAGGTTTTGAATATTCCAGAACAGGAAATCCTACCCGTCATGCCTTAGAAGAACTAATTAAAGATATGGAAGAAGGAAAAAGGGGATTCGCTTTCGGATCGGGCATGGCTGCACTAACTGCTGTTATGATGCTGTTTAGTAAAGGCGATCATATTATTCTGACAGATGATGTGTACGGAGGTTCCTTCCGTGTCATGACGAAAGTGTTAAATCGCTTCGGCCTTGAAGCCACTTTTATTGATACAAGTAATTTAAATAATATACAAAATGAAATTAAAGAAAATACGAGAGCTCTTTTTCTCGAATTTCCGACTAATCCGTTATTGAAAATTACAGATATTGAAGGAGCTGCAGCAATTGCAAAAAGGCATGGCTTACTGACAATTGTAGATAATACATTTGTTACTCCTTACTGGCAAAACCCGTTAACTCTTGGAACTGATATTGTCCTGCACAGTGCAACAAAGTATATTGGAGGACATAGTGATGTTGTTGCCGGATTAGTTGCTGTTAATGATGAAAAACTTGGTGAAGAACTGCATTTTATTCAAAATGCAACAGGGGGCATACTTGGACCAAATGATTCGTGGTTAATCATACGAGGAATAAAGACACTTGGAATTAGAATGGAACAGCATGAAGAAAGCGCAAAGCAAATTGTTCCATTTTTATTAAAGCACAGCAGTGTAAAAAAAGTCTATTATCCTGGAATAGAAAGTCATCCTAATCATGAAATTGCCAAAAAGCAGTCCCGAGGATTTGGAGGGGTCGTTTCATTTGATGTTGGAAGTGCTGAGAAAGCTGAAAAAGTTTTAAGCAGAGTGAAATACTTTACTCTGGCCGAAAGTCTTGGAGCTGTGGAAAGTCTTATTTCTATTCCTGCTCTTATGACACATGCTTCGATTCCCCCAGAAAGACGTAAAGAACTTGGAATTACGGACGGATTAATTAGAATCTCAATCGGTCTTGAAGATACAGAAGATTTAATTGATGATTTAACTTACGCCTTAAAGGAATAAGATAATCCAATCCTGTCAAAAGAGAAAGTCTGTTTATGTATCCAAATATTCAAATTCATGTTACAATTTACAAGTTAAATGGTTATATTTAACTTGTAAATTTTTGATATATAAGGAGTTTTATTATATATCTTAATTAATTTCTAATATAGATAAATAGAATAATTCTGGTTTCGATTTTCTTAATTTTTTGCCTGTTCATTCGTAGAACTAATTTTAATTCATATTAATAACTGGAGGAAAATGATTGAGAAATTAATAACTAGGGCATCAGCAAAAAGGAATCAGTGGAATTTACGTGAAGTTTTTTAAAAAAAATTCAATTGTAAAGATAATAGAAAGGAGAGCTGAGTTGGAGGTTTTTGTAGCAAGGCAGCCGATATTTACAAAAGAAAAGGAAATTTTTGCATATGAGTTACTTTATCGCAATGGCCGGGAAAATCAATTCCCTCCGATTAACGGAGATGAAGCAACAGCCAGTGTAATTATTAATGGCTTTTTAAATATAGGAATTGATGAACTCTCCAATGGGAAACCATGCTTTATTAATTTTACTGAGAACTTACTTCATTTAAGACTTCCTGCATATTTTCAGCAGAATAAAATAATTATAGAAATATTGGAATCGATTGAGCTGAATAAAGAAATGCTTGATATATGCAAAGAACTAAAACATATGGGATACCAGATTGCTCTTGATGATTTTCTTTTAAATGAGGAAAATCCATATTCTTATCTTTTCATGGAACAAGCGGATATTATTAAAATTGATTTTAGAGAAACGACAGAGGAATCTAGACGGATAACTGAAAAGGCTGCTATAGAATTAAATATTAAACTGCTTGCTGAAAAGATTGAAACAAAGGAAGAATTTGAACTTGCTGTTAAAAATGGCTATGCATACTTTCAAGGTTATTTCTTTTCGAAGCCGGACATTCTTTCTACATACGATGTACCTAAATATTTTCATAATTATTATGAAATCATCAAACATCTCTCTGATATTGAGCCAGATGTTGATTATATTACAAAACTAATTGAGCATGATTTATCGTTATCATATAAGCTTCTTAAACTCATTAATTCGCCGGCATTCCGCCCGGAAAATAAAATAAACTCCATAAGGCATGCTGTTGTCTTACTTGGATTTACTGAAATCAAAAAATGGATTTACATATTATTAGTTAGAGGGATGCCTGGGGCAAAAAATGAATGGTATGAAGAAATTATGAACATAAGCCTTATAAGAGCAAAAATGTGTGAATATATTGCTATACATAAAAATCAGCAAAACAAGGCATCATCTTATTTTATGACTGGTATGTTTTCTCTTATGGATACATTATTAGGTACGACGATGGAAGAGATCCTATCTTCTCTGCCTCTTCAGGAGGATATTTGTGATGCACTAAAAGGCAAATCCAATATAATGAGGGATATATTAGATTTAACTATTTCCATTGAACGAGGTGAATGGGAGAGAATGATCTTTTACAGTGAAAAACTGGATATAAAGGATGAAGTCATTCTTGAGCTCTATAATAGATCAATTAACTGGTCAAGCGATTTAACCAAGGTATAAATCTTTATTGTAAGTTTGATATAATAGTGCCCATCAGCAATTATGGATTGTATGATGGGTTTACTTTCATTATTTATTAGTATAAAATGAATGATATTCAGTCATTTAAAAGGAGCAGAAGATGAATAAAAAAGAAAAAATAGTCCAGGCTGCAATAGAGGTTTTCAAAGAAAAGGGAATTGAAAAAACGAAGATTTCCGATATTGTTAAGCTTGCTAACATTGCTCAGGGGACATTTTATTTGTATTTTCCATCAAAGCTGTCAGTCATGCCAGCGATCGCTGAAATAATGGTGGAGAAAACAATTACTGCGGTTAAAAACAATGTAAGAGAGGATGAACCGTTTTTTATTCAAATGGAGCAGGTCGTTGATGCTGTTTTTAATATTACAAGTGAGTACAGGGAAATCCTCGCTTTAATTTATGCAGGTCTTGCCTCGACAGAACATTTAAAAGAATGGGAGACTGTTTACCAGCCATTTTATTCATGGATAAGTGAATTTTTAACGAAAGCTAAAAACAGCGGAACGATTCGTGATTCGCTTCATGTAGAAAGGACTTCAAAACTGTTTATCGGGCTCGTAGAATCTGCTGCTGAGCAAATTTATTTATATGACACGAAACAAGACGATCAAGCAAATATACAAAAAGCGGAAGTACTTGATTTTCTAACACATGCATTAAATGTAAAAAAGTAAGGGAAAGTAAGAAAAAGCAGAGCTAGTTGAGCTTTGCATGTACAAAAATGACTGATAGTCAGTCATGAAGAGGGAGATAAAATGAATAAATCATGGTTATACGTTATTTTAACGAGTATTTTTGAATTAATTTGGGTGTTCGGTTTTAATACAGCTTCTGTGTGGTGGCATTGGGTCATCATTGTATTTGTTATTCTAATTGATTTTCATTTTCTGTCAAAGGCTTGTGAAAATCTGCCGACCGGCACAGTATATGCTATTTTTGCAGGTGCGGGAACGACCGGTGCTGCTTTAATGGATGTTTTCTTTTTTGGAGGTCATTTGAACATAGGAAAGATTATATTTATAGGAATTATTATTACAGGTGTCGTTGGTTTAAAACTGGCTCATAATAATGAGACGGAAGGGGTTGCGTGAAGATGGGATGGTTATTTGTTTTTTTAGCGGCATCCAGTGAAATGATCGGGGTAGTCGGTCTTGAAAGATACAGTAAAGAAAAAACGTTTAAAAATGGCATGCTGCTTTTAGCTGGGTTTGGTATTTCTTTTGCTCTCTTATATGCTTCATTTCATTACTTACAAGTGGCTGTCGCCTATGCAGTCTGGACTGGTATTGGAACAGCTGGCGCGGTTTTAATAAGTATGTTTTTTTTCGGTGAATCAAAGAATAAATCACGTATCATTAGTGTTCTGCTCATTATTATCGGTGTGACAGGATTAAAAGCGGTATCTTAATAAAGACTTGTGTAATAAAAAAAGTTCTGTTAAAATCGTTTCATAGCTAACGATTTAAAGAAAAGATGTGCTGAAATGTCTCATTATAATGAAAAAAGAAAATTGCTTCCTGAAGAAATAGATACAATTAACCGTCTGTCTCATATACGAGCTGATTCGTTGAACTTAGATGCGATTGCGGTTGTGACAAATCTTTACCGTACTGCCCAAGGACTGAGGGTCAAGATGGAGAGGGAAGTTCTTTCGGAACAAGGTTTATCATGGACAGCCTTCTCCATGCTGTATGATCTATGGATTTGGAATGCGATGGAGACGAAGAAATTGGCTGAGTCTGCAGGGGTAACAAAGGCAACAGTGAGCAATATTACGAACACACTGGAGAGAAAAGAGCTTTGTTTTAGAAGAACGGATGAGCAGGATAGAAGAAATGTTTTTGTGGAAATTACTGAAAAAGGAAGAGAATTAATGTCTGAATTATATCCTCTATTCCACGAGAAAGAGAAGGAGATTGTCTCTGGCTTAAATGAGGAGGAACAAAAATATATTGCGGAGCTTCTAAGACGAGTAATTAGAGAAAATGATTTTTAATTAAATAATAGCTAAAAGCAATGACAGGAATGAGTAGCGACTTATCTCCCTGATGACAGAGAGTCGATGGCTGGTGTGAATCGATACAAAGATAAGCGTGAATTACCTCCTTGGAGCTTTCTTTGTGAACAAAAGTAGCAAAGAACGGACGAGCCGTTAATCGAATGAGCGGAAGAATTGTATTCTTCAAGTAAGGGTGGTACCGCGTGCTAACAGCAATCCACGTCCCTTTGTATAGGGGCGTGTTTTTTTTATTTTAAAATTCAGGAGGAATAGACATGTTGGAACAATTATCAGCTGAACAATTAAAAGAAATGGAAAGACAATTTGCGATTTACTCGCAAGGTGTGGAGGATATCATTCCTTTAGAAGAATTAAAAAATAAAATAGCAAAATCAATTTTATTGAACGAGCCTTTAAAAATTAAGCTCGGTTTAGACCCTTCGGCACCTGATGTGCATCTTGGCCATACTGTTGTTTTAAATAAACTAAAGCAATTTCAGGAGAATGGCCATATTATTCAATTACTTATTGGTGATTTCACTGGAAAAATCGGGGACCCGACTGGAAAATCTACAGCAAGAAAGCAATTAACTGATGAAGAAGTAAAGCATAATGCGAAAACATATTTTGACCAGTTCGGTAAAGTATTGGATATGGAAAAAGTGGAACTGCATTATAATTCTGAGTGGCTGTCCCGCTTAAATTTTGAAGAGGTTATCCAATTAGCCGGGAAAATAACAGTAGCAAGACTTCTTGAAAGAGATGACTTCGAAGAGCGCATCGCTCTTGGAAAACCGATATCTCTTCATGAATTTTTCTACCCGATTATGCAAGGCTATGATTCTGTCGTATTAGAAACAGATATTGAGTTAGGCGGCACAGATCAATATTTTAATATTTTAATGGGAAGACATTTTCAGGAGAAATTTGATAAAGAGAAGCAGGTTGCATTATTAATGCCTTTATTAGAAGGGCTTGATGGTGTAGAGAAAATGTCAAAATCAAAGAAAAATTACATTGGTATTGATGAAAGTCCACAGGAAATGTACGGGAAAGCAATGTCTATTCCTGATGTGCTCATGATAAAGTATTTCGAACTGGCAACCGATCTGCCTTTAGAGGAGAAACAAAGGATAAAAGAAGGACTTGCTGCAGAAACTATTCATCCACGTGATGCTAAAATGCTCTTAAGTAAGACGATTGTCAAAATGTATCATGGAGTAGAAGCAGCAGAGCGGGCGGAGCAGCAATTTATCTCAGTGTTCCAGGAGCGGGCAATGCCTGATGAAATCCCTTCTGTTCATTGGAAGGGAGCAAATAAAATGATCATTATTGACCTGCTTGTAGAACTCGATTTGCAGAAATCAAAAAGTGAAGCACGAAGAATGATCGAAAATGGCGGAATACGACTAAATGGAGAAAAAATAGGGGATACACAATTAGAGGTAATGATAGAAAACAATTTAATTCTGCAAGTTGGAAAGAGAAAGTTTATTCAAATAAAGATGGATTGATTAACTTTTATTTTATAAGGGAAAATTAAGATTGCGGCTTTATGAAAAATATGCTAGAATCAAAAAGAACATATGTTCTTTTTGATTCATTACATAATTTTAAAAGAGGTGTTTACTATGATTTTAGATCTTCACCCTTATTTAGTTCTTAACGGCAATGGAAAGGAAGCAATTGCATTTTATGAGAATGCATTAGGAGCGGAAGTTCTTCGTGTTCAGACTTTTGGAGATATGCCTGAAAATCCTGAATATCCGACTCCTGCAGAAGCGAAAGACCGTATATTGAATGCACAATTAAAAGTTGGCGGTACAAACTTAATGCTTTCTGATACTTTTCCAGGCCAGCCTTACCAAATCGGATCACAAATAACAATAGCGATCACAATAAGCGAAACAGAAGAAGCAAAAGAAATTTTTAATAAATTGAAAGAAGATGGAAAAGTGAATATGGAACTTCAAGAAACATTTTGGAGTCCATTATACGGTCAAGTAACAGATAAGTTTGGAATAGAATGGCAAGTATCAACACAAACTGATGAGGGAAGCTGATCTTTCATTTTCAGAAATCATCCTATATATACTAATTAATAAAAGGCTGCTTCGGCAGCTTTCTTTTTTTGATTAAAAAAACTTAATTTTTCTGTAATAATTGTTATACTTAGTTGTAGTATCAACATATACGAAAAGGAGTTACAACTAAGTGTATCAAATCTGCCGTTATCTTTTCTTTTCTATCAGTCTTATTCTATTAAGCCTGAGTACAGCCATTATGGTAAAAGTAAAATATTTAGGTTTATATCCATGGGAAGCAATGAGCGTGGGACTTTTTCAAAAGCTGGGACTTTCCGTTGGAACGTGGAATATCATTACGGGTATGACTCTAATGTCCTGTACCCTCCTATTAAACAAGCAATATGTAAAACTCGGTACATTCTTTAATGTTATTCTTACAGGTGTTTTTCTCGATTTTATCCTTTCATCTAATATTCTTCCAGATGCGACAAATACGTGGACGGATTATATTTATTTATTAATCGGTATCACTCTGTTTGGAATGAGCGGCGGAATGAACGTGTCGGCAGGATTTGGAGCTGGACCTCGTGATGGATTTATGCTCGCTATATCACCAAGGTTCGGATGGTCGATCGCCAGGATGAGAATTGTCGTAGAAAGTATTGTCGTTGTCATTGCATTTTTACTAGGCGGTCCAGTATTTTTTACAACATTAATTTACACATTCATTTCCAGTCCTATTTATCAAAGATCTTTGTTTTTCCATCAAGCATTTTTTCAAAAGTTAAAGAAGAAGGAAATAGAAGTTTTGGAAAGCTGAATGAATAGCGGCTGGCAGCCTGCTAATCATCTTTTCATTTGCAAGTTTTTTATAATATTTATAGTTAACTTATTTTTCAGAAAACGGTTGCAAAATTAAAAAAGGTAGTGTAATCTATTTCATATAAAGAATTGTATACAATATTGAATCCAATATTGTTTTCTTTAAAAGGAGAATATCGATGAATTCAAAGGAAAGTGAAATTTACAAACAGATAAAGCAGGCGATTATTCATCAAAAACTGCGGCCTAATACACAGTTGGTTGAAAAAGAAATTGCAGAAACATTCGGGGTAAGCCGAACTCCCGTCCGCAATGTTCTCCGCAGACTGTCTTACGAGCGACTTGTGAAGATCATTGAAAATAAAGGCGCATTTGTTGCTTGTTCATCTGTAGAAGAGGCGAAAGAAGTATTTGAAATGAGAAGAATTCTTGAAGCCCAGGCGGTTCGCAGAGCCTGCCGTTTATCTACAAAAGAACAGCTCGATGAACTTGAAAAAATGGTACAACATGAATTAAAAATATACAAAGATCTCGATTATATTGAAGCGATACAAATGTCAGGAGACTTTCATTTAAAAGTAGCAGAACTGGCAGGTAATACTTATTTTTACAAATACTTAGAAGATTTAATCAACCTCACTTATGTTATTATTTCCATTTATGGAAGAGGAAATGAGGAAAAAAGCACTTGTCTGCATCATCTTCATATCTTTGATGCTATTAAACAGAGAGATGAAGATTTAGCTGAGAGATTAGCAACAGAGCATTTGCAGGAAATTGAGGAGAATCTTCATTTTAATGAGGAGCTTCAAATACCAGCATCATTTTCAGAAATTTTTGATCAAGGATAATTATTATATTATCAATTACACACTTTCTATCCAAAATTAGATTCTCATCCCTTCTTTAGGAAAAGGGAGGGGGAAGAATCTTCATTAGTAACCTTGTGGGAGGTGATGTTTGAAAAAGTGGTCATATAGAGTTTATCTATTTTTAAATATTCCACACAATACAAAAGGTCTTTATACTTATATTGTTTCATTTTAAATTGTCATATAAAGTTGTTGGAAATAAAATTGATACTCCAATTTGATAACGCTTACAGTTGTGATTTATAGTAATAATTTAAGTGATTTGAATATGCAGCCAGAGACATAAAGGACATAAATCAAAATCTAGGAGGTAGTTGATATGAAATATGACCTTATTATTAAAGGTGGAAAAGTAGTTTTCCGCGATGAAGTAAGAAATGTAGATATCGCTGTGAAAGATGGAAAGATCTCTGCAATTGCGGAGACGATTGACAGTGAAGCTTCTGAAGTGATCGATGCTCAAGGTCAATATGTAATGCCTGGGATGATTGATACACATGTCCATATTTGTGAGCCGGGAAGAACAGAATGGGAAGGTTTTGTCACAGGAACGAAAGCATTGGCTGCGGGCGGTACGACAAGCTATGTCGATATGCCGTTAAACGCGCTTCCTGCAACGGTTGACCGTGAATCTCTTCACTTGAAATTAGAGGCGGCAAAAGGAAAGAATTACGTCGATTATGCTCTATACGGAGGGCTTGTGCCAGGAAATCTGGATAAGTTAGAAGAGCTTTCTGACGAAGGTGTTGTCGCTTATAAATGTTTCATGTCTACATGCGGATCAGATATTCCGGAAGATTTCAGCAATGTGGATGATTATACATTGTACACAGGAATGAAAAAATTAGCCGAACTTGGCCATATGCTTTCCATCCATGCTGAAAATGCTCAAATTACAGACCGTATGGGACAGGAGATGGTGAAACAAGGCAGAACAAGCGCAACAGATTATGCGGTTTCCCGCCCGATTTTTACGGAAGTAGATGCGGTGAAACGTGCTTTATTTTTAGCGAAAGAAACAGGCTGTAAGCTTCATCTAGTCCATATTAGTTCAGCAGAGGCTGTAGAAGAAATCATCAAAGCGAGAAACGAAGGTCAGGATGTTACACTCGAATCTTGTCCGCATTATTTCACACTTACTATTGCTCAGTCAGAGGAGCTTGGTCCGGTTGCTAAATGTGCACCGCCGTTGCGTACAGAAGAGTCACAGGAGAGACTGTGGCAGAAATT
Organism: Metabacillus fastidiosus NBRC 101226; assembly: GCF_001591625.1. GTDB lineage: Bacteria > Bacillota > Bacilli > Bacillales > Bacillaceae > Metabacillus > Metabacillus fastidiosus. The sequence continues at coordinate 5,689 of NZ_BCVG01000035.1, read as the reverse complement.
AATCAATGGTGACATTGATATGTTAACTTCTGACCATTCGCCTTGTCCTCCTGAGATGAAATACAGTGAAACGAATAATTTCTTTGAAGTATGGGGCGGTATTACCGGCTGTCAGAACAATGTAGATTTAATGTTTAGTGAAGCGGTTGTGAAACGTAATGTTCCGGTGACTGATTTTGTCCGAATGATTGCTTATAATCCTTCTAAACGTTTCAACTTGCCGGCAAAAGGAGAAATTGCGGTAGGAAAAGATGCCGATATTATCTTTGTGAACCCAAATGAATCGTATGTTGTCCAAAAAGAAGATCTTTATTACCGTCATCAGCACAGCCCGTATATCGGCAGAGAAATCAATTGTCGGGTGACGAAAACATATGTCCGTGGAAATCTTGTTTTTGATCTGAATGAAGGGATTATCGGGGAACCTGTCGGACAATTAGTAACTTACAAACAATAAACAAATTATCCAACATAGCGGGGATAATAGTCCCCGCTCATTGAAGATTCAATTTTAATGAAGGAAAAAGGAGTTGAGGCAAAATGTCTACAAACTTAGAGACAAACATCAAAAACGGGACTGAAATCGACCATTCCACTGGTGTGGATGAGTCGTTAAATCCAAAAAAAGAAGACGCGAGAACAGTAGGTCCCCTTGCCTATGCATTTATGTGGATAGGAGACGGCGTTAATTTAGGAAATATGACACTCGGAGCCAGCTTAATCGTAGCAGGCACAGCGACGCTGAACATCTTTCAGACATTTGCCGCAGCTGCCATAGCAATTGGTATTATATCTCTTTTCTTTGCTTTAAATGACAGGCTTGGATATAGAACTGGAATACCATATGTTGTACAGCTTAGAATGTCCTTTGGAATAAAAGGCTCCATTATATCATCATTACTGCGAGGTATTCCCGCTATCGTCTGGTATGGTTTCCAGAGTTGGATTGGCGGTACGGCCTTAAATGAAATTGCAAAGGTTGTTAGTGGCGGAAGTTTTGATAACGTTGTCATTTGTTTCGTAATCATCCAGGCAGTTCAAATCGTACTGTCTATGTACGGATTCCATGCAATCGCATGGGTAGAAACAATTGCGTCTGTCGTTATTATGCTTGCACTTGTTTATGTATTTGTTGTTCTTTTAAATTCTCACAGCGATGTGATTGTAGACAAATGGGTTCATGCAAAAGGCTCATGGGGCTTGCCGTTCTTTGGATTTATCATGATGTTTATGGGAAATTACGCAGCTATTTTCTTAAGTGCAGCGGACTACTCACGTGAGCTTAAAACTGGTATCAGCGATGCGAAACGCGGATTTTTATACTTCTCGCCTATCGTTGTTGCTTATGGTTTCGTTCTTACAATCGGGGCAATGCTTGCTTCAGCAACTGGAATTTCAAATCCTGTAAAAGCATTCGCCATCGTAGTGGACAACCCTTATATTACAGTGGGTGTATCTGCATTTATCGTACTTGGTGCAGTCGCAGTAAATATGGTGGCGAACATTGTACCGCCGACATATGTTATTACATTGCTGACAAAAATGAAATATAAACCTGCTGTTGTTTTAACAGGGATTCTTGCACTAGGTTCATTCCCTTGGGTGCTTGTACAAGATTCTTCAGCAAAAGGTCTTGGTATGTTTATCCTTATCTATTCAGCATTCTTAGGACCAATCGTTTCAATCCTTTTAGTAGAATACTATATATTAAGAAAACAACAAGTGAATATTGCCGATCTATACAAAGAAGACGGTCAATTTGCAGGATATAATCCAGCGGCAATACTGGCGATGCTAATCGGTGCCGGTGCTGCGTTTACATTAGTAGAACTTGCCTGGATTATCGGTGTTGTTGTTGCAGGTATTTCTTATATTCTTCTAATGAAATATGCATTTAAAGATTCAGAATTTAAAAAGGGTACAATATTTGAAAAGTAATTTTATAAATGAAAATTGCCCATTTTCTATATGGAAATGGGCAATTTCTATGATTTAATGGGAATTAGTTGCGTAAAGACTACTATTAATTATAGTATATAAGAATAGAAAAAATTGAAAGGTGAAACAGATGAATAAAAGGTATTTAGACAGTAGTTTCAGTATTTTGCAATGGTTTATTTTTTTACTTGCTAACGCGGTAGCTCTGCCGGTTATTATCGGCGGCATATTTCATTTATCAATAGATGAAATTTCCGGGTTAATGCAGAGAACTTTCTTTATTGTAGGGATCAGCTCTTTCATACAGGGATGGCTTGGACATAAGTATCCTATTGCTGATGGGCCTGCTGGTTCGTGGGTAAGTGTTTTTGTTATTTTAGGGGATATTGCTATCCAGCAGGGACAGAGTACGAAAGAAGTATTACAGCTTTTAGAAGGCGGATTTATAGTTGCAGGACTTCTACTCCTTATTCTCGGAGCAACTGGATTAGTACATAAGGTATTATTTTTATTTACTCCTTTAGTAACAGGTACTTTTTTATTAATTTTAGCACTCCAGCTGAGCGGTGTTTTCTTAAAAGGAATGATCGGGCTGCAAGGGGATACTGTTAAGCCGGATTATACAGTAGGGGCAATTTCATTTTTTGTCTTTTTACTTGTCATTATTTTATCAGTAAAAGGAAAAGGATGGATTAAAAGTTATGCTGTTTTAATCGGAATTTCATTAGGCTGGTTAATATATGCATTATTAGGAAAAGGTTCTCATGCTTTTCCAGAGTCATCTTCCATCGTTAAACTTCCAGAATTGTTCGCTTGGGGAGCTCCAAAATTTAACGCAGGGATTATTATGACAGCTGTTTTATTTACATTTCTTTTAGTTTCGAATTCTATTGCTGCGATTTCGGCTACGAGACAAGTTGCTCCAAAATCTGAAAAAGACGAGAAAAAGGAACTTAATCGAGGCGTGTTAACCGGAGGAATTACTCACTTCTTAACATCTGCATTTTCTACAGTAGGTCTTGTTCCATTACCGGTATCAGCGGGATTTATTCAATTGACAGGACAGAGGAAAATCAGAATGTTTTTAGTGGCAAGTTTATTGTTATCAGGAATGGCACTTATTCCATCTGTCGTTAACTTCCTGTCATTGCTTCCGGGCCCAGTAGCGAGTGCCGCGCTTTTTTCTACATTTGTACAAATGATAGGAATTGCATTCCAATCTATTTTAAGAGAAGAGCTGAATCAGCGCAGACTTACAATACTCGGAATTACGCTGTTAATTAGTATTGGAATTATGTTCTTGCCGGAAAGCGCATTTGAAGGACTTCCATCTGTTCTGCAGTATGTGTGCAGTAACGGACTGCTCGTTGGTACGATTATCGTTATTTTCTTAGAACAATTATGGAAAGAACCACGTACTAATTAATTATTTATTCATACAAGGAAACTATTCTTTCATGAGTAGTTTCTTTTTTTATACCTGCATTAAAATAAAAGATTTTATATATTTTTTAGAAAAATTTAATATTTATATGTTATTGTTTTTTTACTTGCAAAATAATTCATAATTAGAAATAGAAAGGTTTCATAATGTCAATTAAAACAAGATTTCTATTGTCGTATGTTGGGGTAATTATCATTTCCATTATTTTATTGCTGGCTGCTGTTTTTCTCATTATTTTTACTATAACGGGTGACATAAAGGCAGTTGAGCAGTTTTATAAAAAGTCTTATACCCAAAAGCCGTTAACAGCAACTGAGGAAAGTGCTTTTCTTGATTTAAAACTGCTTGCTAAAAATAAGTCTCCACTGCTTTTAGAGGAAGAAGAATTAAAAAAAATCGAAAAAAAGAATATTCCAATTATCGTGAGGAAGGGTTCAGATATTAAGTATGCTTCATCTGTTCTTCATAAAGAAGTATTGGCTGCATCTCTTCCGAAATTTGAAGAAACGAATATTAATACGAGGGATACGATTAAAATTGACGATCTTTTTTTCACCTATGTGAAATTTGATTTTCATTTTTCAGATAATAGTGAAGGGAGTATTTTTGTATTAAGAAAAGTAAGTTCATATGCTGAGCTGACACGGGAGTTATTTCCGATTCTATTCGGTTTATTATTAATTTTATTTATTGTCATTATCGGCTTTTTAAATTATGTTGTCTCAAGAAGTATTATTCGGCCTATTTCGATTTTGAAAGAAGGGGCAGAGCGGATAAAAACAGGGGATTTAAATTTTGAAATAGAAGCTGCTTCCAAAGATGAAATTGGACAATTGAACCGCTCATTTGAAGAAATGAGACTAAAATTAAAGGAATCTGTCCATTTACAGCTCCAGCTTGAAGAAAATCGTAAAGAGCTTTTATCTAATATTTCACATGATTTAAAAACACCTATTACTTCGATTATAGGCTATGTGGAAGGGATTAAAGACGGTGTAGCAAATACTCCGAAAAAAATGGATAAGTATTTAACAACTGTTTATTTAAAGGCAAAAAATATGGATGCATTAATAGATGAATTGTTCTTATTTTCTAAACTGGACTTAGGAAAAGAACCATTTTCATTCGAAACGATCGATTTAGCAGAATATATGAAAGATTATGTGGAGGAGCTTCATCTTGATCTACTTCAGGAAGGGATTCAGATTGAACTCCAGCTTGCCTCTAATTCTATTTCCGTCACAGCTGACAGAGATAAATTAAAGCGTGTTCTTGCTAATTTGATAAGCAATTGTGTGAAGTATATGGATAAAGAGACAAAAAAGATTATTATTTCCTTAAATGAAAAAGAAGATGATGTTATTGTTCAAGTAACAGATAATGGGCGCGGAATACAATATTCTGCTTTACCTTATATATTTGACCGTTTTTACCGTACGGAACAATCGAGAAATTCTGAAACAGGAGGAAGCGGTTTAGGGCTTGCGATTACAAAGCAGATTATTGAAGAACATGGCGGACATATTTGGGCTGCAAGTGAGGCTGGAAAAGGAACGACTATTTCTTTTTCTTTGAAGAAAGGAGCGAAGATGTGAAGAAAATATTATTAATTGAAGACGAAATAAGTATTGCAGAACTGCAAAAAGATTATTTGGAAATTAATGATTTCGATGTTCATATGGAACATAAAGGGGATACAGGTCTTGAACGGGCCATTCAGGGAAATTACGATTTAATTATTTTAGATATTATGCTCCCCGGTATGAGCGGGTTTGAAATATGCAAACAAATTAGGGCTGTGAAGGATATTCCTATTTTACTCGTATCAGCTAAAAAGGAAGATATCGATAAAATACGTGGGCTCGGTTTAGGAGCGGATGATTATATAACGAAGCCCTTCAGCCCGAGTGAGCTGGTCGCAAGAGTGAAAGCACATTTAGCCCGTTATGACCGTTTATCAGGAAACAATATAAAAACAAATACATTGTTTATCCACGGAATTTCGGTTGATAAGTCATCACGCAAAGTAAATATTAATGGGAAAGAAACTCCGTTCACAACGAAAGAGTTTGATTTATTAGTCTTTCTCATGATGCATCCAAACCAGGTATTAAGCAAAGAACAGCTTTTTGAACGTATTTGGGGACTTGATTCTGCTGCTGATGTTTCTACAGTTACTGTCCATATTAGGAAATTACGTGAAAAAATGGAGAGGGATCCTGCCGAACCTAAAATTTTAGAAACGGTTTGGGGAGCAGGGTACCGCTTTAATGTATAAAGTGAAACTTCTATCAGTGGGGGTTTTCC
>NZ_BCVG01000034.1 GCF_001591625.1 Metabacillus fastidiosus NBRC 101226 | reverse complement strand
GGAAACCCCCACTGATAGAAGTTTCACTTTATCGGACAGCCTCTGCTAACCGGCAGCCCCGCCTGTAAGCACTAGAAAAATGACTCCAATTACAGTTAACATAACTAAGAAGAAATATAAGATCGAAATTACAATAATAACCCATCCGGCAACTTTCCTATTTGTTAAAATGAAATAAATACCGAGTACTAGCGGACCGAAGAAGAAACCGAGAATTCCCCACAGCCATGGATTTTTGCCGTGTTTAGGAGCATCGATCGCCAAAAAAACAACAATACCGACCTGAACGATAAGGGCAATAGTTTCTAACATGACTTATCCCCCCTCTTTTCAATAAATGTGACTCTTAAAAAGATTATGGTAAAAATCATTAAAATATTCGTAAATGTTTTCATGTATCAAATGTTTAGAACTGCTGTTTTTAGTCAAAGAAAATGATAAAATTAGATGAATAACTATTATTTGAAAAAGTGAAACTTCCTTCCTGTTTTAACCGTAATCTAAATATAGGATGTTACAAAATAGGAGTAGATAAATATGAATCAATTTTTAAATTTTCTAACGAAGACGTCTGTTTCAGCTGTATCGACAGTCTCAGTCTGGTCAGTCAGTGTTTTTGCGATTGGACAGCCGCTCCTTCTATCATCGCTTTTTGCGGTAGGTGGAGGTATAGCAGCTTATTCTACTACTTCATTTATTACGACAAATCTCTTTTTAAAACGGCACGGCCTTAGCCGAAAAGAGTATAAATATATTCAGAAAAATTTAGAAGAGGCAAATAAAAAAATAAAGAGATTACGAAAATCACTTATTTCTATTCGGAATATAGCGTCTATTAAGCAAAATATTGAGCTCCTGCGTATCGTTAATAAAATATATTCCATTACGAAGACAGAGCCGAGACGTTTTTATTTAGCGGAAGAGTTTTACTATTCTCATTTAGATTCTTTAGTAGAATTAAGCGAAAAACATGCCTTTTTAGCAGCTCAGCCAAAGAAATCGAAAGAAATGGCGGATTCACTGACAGAAACGAGAGAGACGATTTCAACTTTAGCACAGTCAGTTGAAAAGGATTTATATGATGTGCTTGCAAAAGATATTGATCATTTGAATTTTGAATTGGATGTAGCAAAGCTTACTATTGATAAAAAGAAATAAAAGGAGGCTCCACCGATGAGCGACTTAACGAATAAATCGACAGAGCTTGATGATCTGTTATCAAATCCATTTGGAGACAATGACATTATTGTAAATGAAACGGCACCAGCAGAACAGAAGAAACTTATTGATGTTCTTCCTGAGGAAAACCGCCAAAAAGCGATTCAGCTTGCTGCGCAGATTGATCCGAAAGATCAAAAGGCAATTACTTTATACGGAACACAGGCGCAATCAAAGCTTTTAAGCTTCTCACATACGATGCTTGACCATGTACAAAAGAAGGATACTGGGGAAGTGGGAGCAATTATCCATGATTTAATGAATAAACTTGAACAGGTAAGCCCAGACGGTCTGACATCTGAAAAGCGCGGATTTCTTTCGAAAATGTTTGGGAAAGTATCAAACTCTATTCAGGAAGTATTATCAAAATATCAAAAAACAGGGGCGCAAATTGACCGTATCAGTGTAAAGCTGGAACATTCGAAAAATGGTCTCCTGTCAGATGTTCAAATGCTGGAACAGCTGTATGAAAGAAATAAGGATTACTTTAATGCATTAAATATTTATATTGCGGCAGGGGAACTGAAGCTTGAAGAGCTGCAGACAAAAACTATTCCTGAACTAAAGAAAAAAGCAGAGGCGACAGGGGACCAAATGGCATACCAGGATGTAAATGATTTAATCCAATTTGCTGACCGTCTGGAAAAAAGAACCCACGATCTTATTTTAAGCAGGCAGATTACGATGCAAAGCGCACCGCAAATCCGCTTGATTCAATCGACTAACCAAGCATTGGTGGAGAAGATTCAATCTTCTATTATGACTGCTATTCCGCTTTGGAAAAACCAAGTTGCTATAGCTCTCACACTGCTTCGTCAAAGAGATGCGGTAGAAGCACAAAAGCTTGTCTCTAAAACGACGAATGATCTTCTGCTGAAAAATGCAGAAATGCTGAAAGTGAATACGATTGAGACAGCGAAAGAAAATGAACGCGGTATCGTCGATATTGATACATTAAAGAAAGTGCAGGATCATTTAGTATCCACGCTTGAGGAAACGCTTCGCATTCAAGCAGAAGGACGTGCAAAGCGCCAGCAGGCAGAACAAGATCTGCTTTCAATGGAAACGGACTTAAAGCAAAGGTTAATCTCTGCCGGTGAATCACATTCATAAAGCTATTGAGGAGCTAGCCGATAAGTTTCTAATAAGTTTTAAAAGTTGAAAGGCCCTGTCACTAAATCCGTGATTTTATTGGATTTCCATGACAGGGCCTTTCAGCAGGATGTCCCAAAAGGGTTGCTTTTTACCCTTTAGGGACATCCTCATTTAGTTTTCACTATGAATTAATTCTTCTCGTTTATAATGTTTTTCCTTATTTGAATTTCCATCTATATTGATCATTGTGCTCGTAGCCTTATTAAAAAGCTGGAAAGCATATCCCGCAGTACCGAGCATGAAGAGAGCAATAAGAGTTAAAGGGATCCAAATCCACACCTTTTTCTGTTGTTTCTGCTTCGTTCTTTTGCTTCTCATATATGATCCATCCTTTTTAGTGTTCTTAATAACGATTATAAGTTTTCTATATTATGTTTCCTACACTTTTTTAAAAGATAGCTCCAATATACTATCCTTAATAGAAAGATTAATCGTTCAAAATTACTATGTTAGATGAACCAATCGGACCTTTACGAGCAGTTGATCTCTCACTTAACTTCTTTGAACTCTCAGAACTTTGAAGTGGGGGTGTTGCTTCTCGTTAAGGCTGGGATAAGTTTAGCTGAAAGGCCCTGCCATCAAATCCTCGATTTTACCGGATTTCTATGACAGGGCCTTTCAGCGGGATTTCTTCAAAGGGTTGCTTTTACCCTTTGGAGAAATCCTCTCATAATCAGCCAGTATTTCGAATACCAGCAGCAATTCCATTAATTGTGAGTAATACTTCTGTTAGTACTTCTTCATCTGTTTCATTATTTTCCCGAAGCTTACGTATTAATTCTACTTGCAGGAAGTTAAGCGGATCAACATATGGATTTCGCCTTTTCACTGATTCCTGAATATTAGGGTTGCGGTCCAGTAGTTCCTTATCATCCGTAATCTTTAACAAAATCTCTTTCGTTATATTGTACTCATGGACAATTTCACCGAAAATGCGTTTCGCTATCGTCTGGTCTTCGACAAGCTCTGTGTATTTTTCAGCTGCTTCCATATCTGCCTTCAATAAGGCCATTTGTAAATTATCGATTGTGGAACGGAAGAAAGGCCATTTATTATACATTTCCTGTAACAGTTTGAAGCTGTCTTCTCCTTTTGCAGCAAAGCTGTGGAGTGCTGTGCCTGCTGCATACCAGGCAGGGAAGAGCTGACGGCTTTGCGTCCATGCGAATACCCATGGAATGGCCCGTAAATCTTCAAAACGTTGGCTCTTTTTCCGGCTCATTGGACGTGAACCGATATTAAGTGCTCCAAGCTCCATTAACGGTGTCGCCTGTTTGAAATAAGTAAGGAAATCATTATCCTTAAAAACAAGTGACTGATACTTATTAAGTGCAATATCAGAAATTTCTTCAATTGCCTTTTCCCAAGCTTTTTCTAATGTATAGCTTTCTTCTACTTGTGCAGTTGATTTTAATAATGTCGCAACAGCCTGCTCCAAGCTGCGGTGGGCAATTTCTTTGATTAAATAGCGGGAAGATAATACTTCACCCTGCTCGGTAATTTTTACTCCATCACCTAATGTTTCTTTCGGCTGGGATAAAATACTTCTGTTTAACGGCCCGCCGCCTCGGCCAAGTGAACCACCTCTGCCGTGGAAGAATTTTAGGCGGATTGCATACTTTCTCGCCATTTCGTGAATTTCCCTCTGTGCTTTATAAAGCTTCCAGTTTGCTGTCAGTGTTCCTCCGTCCTTGCTGCCGTCAGAATAACCGAGCATAATTTCCTGGTGATTGCCAAGCTCTCTTAAGTGATGACGATATACATCCATTTTAAATAAAGTTTCCATAATTTTCGGCCCTGCATTCAGGTCATCAATTGTTTCAAGAAGGGGAGCGATATTTAGCTGGCTTTCAATCCGGCCGTCTGCATGCAGGCGGTAGAGACCGAATTCCTTGGCAAGAACAAGCACTTCAAGCAGATCGCTTGCTGCTTCCGTCATACTAATTAAATACACTTCAATTGCCCTTGTTCCAAATTCTTTATGAGCATCTTTTATCATTTTGAATGCTTTTAAAATTTCCTGTGTTTCCTTTGAATAATCTTCGTTCAAAAGTAAAACGGGGCGCGGGTCTTTTAACACAGACTCAAGAAGTGATAATTTCTCTTCTTCACGAAGTGCAGCGTAGTTTTCCGCAAGCTTTACCTTTTGGAAAATTTCCGTAATCGCTGCTTCGTGTTCACCGCTATGATTTCTAATATCAAGTGTTGCTAAATGGAATCCGAACAGCTGCACCTGGCGTATTAATCGATTAATGCATTTAAGCTTTCTTTCTCCCGGTTGATGACTTTTAATACTTCTTTCAATCAATACTAAGTCAGCTAATAGTTCATCAGCATATTTATAACCGATTTCAGATTTCCCGATCTGATCTAAACGCTCAAGAACAATCGCAAACTTGCGGCGGTATACTTCATCCTCAAGTACCCATCTCTTCTTAGGATCAATTAATGCTTCTTCTTTTAAAACAGAATCCATTAATGTAGCCGGAACATCTACTCTTGCTTTGGAATAGCTGAATCTCTTCATCAGCTCCACGATTGCTTCTTTATATTTTTTAATAACTAATTCGCGCTGTGCTTCAAGTGTTTTCCGAGTGATTTCTGGTGTAACACTCGGATTTCCGTCACGGTCCCCACCGATCCATGAACCAAATCGCAAAATATTCGGAACATTCCAGTCGCGGTTCGGGAACTTCTCATGGAGGGAGTCAGCAAGTTCCTGATGAATATCCGGCAGCACCTCGAATAAAGTATGATCGAAATAATGAAGACCATTTCTTACTTCATCCATTACAGTCGGTTTCCGATGCCTTAGCTCATCTGTTTGCCACAGTGTAATTACTTCATTAATAAGACTTTCTTCAAGCTCAGCATGCTCACGTTTCGTTAATGTTTTACTATCAAATTCCTTTAAAACAGCAGCAATTCTTTTTTGGATCTCAAGAACCGTTCTTTTTGTTGATTCTGTTGGATGTGCTGTAATGATTAATTCAAGGGAAAGAGTGTTTAACACTTCCTGAATAACATCTTCAGCAATTTCATTCGTTTTAAGTGAAAGAACGGCGCCTTCTAAAGAATCAGGCTGGATAATATGATCATCTTCAAGCTGATATTGTCTTCTTCGTCTAATTCGATGATTTTGTTCTGCTATATTAACAAGCTGGAAGAAGACAGAAAATGCCCGGATCACTTGTTCACGAATAGGGGGCTGCAGCTGGCTGATCTCCTGTTTTAATGATTCATTTACTTCTTCATTGAACTCATCACGGAGACTGATCGTTAATTTACGAATTCGTTCAACAGTGCTTAGCAGTTCATCGCCGCCATGGTAAAGAAGTACTTCTCCAAGAACATTCCCAAGAAACTTTACATCTTTTCGCAATAGAGAACTGTTATTCTCAATTGTTTTTAGTTGTACAGACATTTATTCCACCTTCTTTTTTGAAATTTTAAAATAAAGCCTTTATGCGGAAAAAAATAACAATAGTTAAGTTTAGTTTAAAACGAAGGAGTAAATTTGTCTATTTTCAATCTTAAAATGATATATATTTATAGAAATTTAATCTAAAAAAAATATAGATTTGTAGAATTTTGTCTAATGAAAGTAGTATGCAGAATGAAATAATAAATTTATAATGAGTATTGAAAAATAATGGAAAAAATGGGAGGCCAAAAATTTGCCTAGAAAAATAATGTTTCTAACAATTATAACAGTATTTTTCTTCTCGTTATTCACACCCTACTTATCTGAAGTAAGTGCTGTGGAAAATAGCAATCTTAAACAAGAAGAAGCAGTGATAATAAAAGATAAACAATTACAAAGGGCAATTGCAGAAGAGCTGCAATTACAGCGTAAGGAAATTTACAAATCAGATATAGAGAAGCTTACAAGTCTTTCCGTTCCGTTTAAAGGGATTAAAGATTTATCGGGAATTGAACAAGCTATTAACTTAGAGAAATTAGAAATAGGCGGGAATAATTTTTCGAGTCTAGCTCCAATTAAACAATTAAACAAGCTTAAGCATTTAGACATTCTGGCTTATCAAGGTTCTGATTTTGAAAACTTGAAAGGATTAGTAAATTTAAAGACTTTAAATGTATCAGCGACATCATTCCAAGATTTAAATATGTTAACTGGATTTACCCATCTTGAATCGCTTGATATAGGTTTTACATCAGTAAAAGATTTATCCCCAATTAAGAATCTTTCAAAACTTAAAAATTTGAATATTAGTTATCTTGATCTTCAAACGATTGAGCCGATTAAATATATGCCGAACTTAGAAAAATTAGAAATATACGGTGAATTATATTTAAAGCTATTGAATGAAGTGAATGAGATTAAACGTGAAAATCTTGAAATTAACTATGATGAAGCAATTAATCTTTGGATAGGCACTCAAAAAGCGAGTGAAAATAAAATTGATCTATCTTGGTTTTATGCTGGAGAGCAAAATGTTTCTTATTATGTTGTAGCACTGAATGGGGAAAAGGAAAGAATTCAGTCAGCAAATCAAGAGGTAAAATGGCAGAAAGAACATTTGCAGCCAAACACGGTATATACATTAACAGTTGAGGCTTACGATGCAAATGATAAATTGATCGGTCTCTCTAAAGCAGAGATCAAAACATTGCCGCAGCCGGCTGGGGAAAAGGTTGTTTTTAAAGATCCAAATCTTGCAAAAGCAATCCAAAAGCATTTTGGTTTAGATCGTGATGTCGTTCAAAGTGATATGGAAACAATTACTGACCTTGAGCTTCATAGAAAAAGGATTAAGGATTTAACAGGGCTTGAGTCAGCGGTTAATTTAGAAACACTTCACATAGGTGAAAATAAAATTGAGAAGCTTGATGCATTATCTTCTTTGAAAAACTTACATACACTCTTTTTAGACGGTAATCCGATTAAGGATTATAAAGCTTTGGAGAGTCTTAATAAGCTTCAATCATTATCACTATCAAATACCGGTTTAACTGATTTAAAGGCACTTGAGTCTGTGAAAAATGTAGAAATGTTAGCAATTGACCGTAATGAGATTGCCGATTTCTCTCCTATTGCATCGTTCACTAATTTAAAGATGCTTTCAGTAATGGGGAATGGATTGAAAAGCTTAAAGGAAATCGGGAAATTGGAAAAAATCGAGTATCTTTTCCTTGCGGATAACCCGCTTCTATCTTTAAAAGGAATTGAAAACTTGCCAAATCTTCAAATGCTTGACTTAAACAGTACAGAAATTACATCTATTAAAGAGCTTTTATCGGTAGAGAAATTGCAATTCGTTTCTTTATGGAATACGCAAAAATTAGATGTAAGTGAAGGTTCTGAAGCGGGAAAAACAATTTTACAGCTTCAGGAAAACGGAGTTGCGGTCGATTATGAAGATAATGAAGAATTTTATCCTCATACGGGGCGTACGACAGAGAATTCAGCAGAAATATTCTGGGGATACGGTGGAGAAAAGGAAATCAGCTATGTTGATATTTTAGTAAATGATCAGTTTACTGCGAAAGTAGACTGGAGTGAGGAGAGCTATCTTTTACAAGGGTTGAATCCTGGAACAGAATACAGCATTACTGTTAATGCTTATGATGCAAATAATAAGCTTCTATTTACTGGCTTAACATTTGCTTATACATGGGATAAGCCTTCTGGTAAGGAAATAAGCTTTAAAGATGAGAAACTAAGAGATTTGATTAAAGAACAGCTTGGGATTGAGCGTAGTCTTTTTGAAAGTGATTTAGAGCAGTTGTATGATCTGTCACTGATTGATACAGATGTGAAAGATTTAACAGGAATCGAAAATGCGAAGAACTTAAGTTCTCTAGCTATTTCAGGGAATTCAAGCGAGCTTGATTTAGCTCCATTGAAGAACATTCCTAATTTAATGAATCTTTCTTTAAACAAGACAAAGGTGAAAGATTATACAATTTTGAGTCAATTTAATAAATTGGATGGGCTCGATATCAGTGCAAATAAATTGAAGGACATTTCATTTATTGGAGATCTTACGAAGCTGCATTCACTTAATATATCTTATAACGAAATCAGTGATTTATCAGCTTTATCCAAGTTGAAGAGCCTTTTATATGTAGAAATGTCTAATAATAAAATTTCTAACATAGCACCACTACAAAATTCGAAAAAATCTATCAGCTATTTAAATCTTGCTTCCAACCCAATAGAGAATATTGACATCATAAGTGAAATGGAAGAACTCTTTTTCCTGAATTTAGATCATACCTCGGTAAAAACTATAGTACCGATAATTAATTTAGGAAATTTATATTATGTCTCACTATATGATACGAAGAATCTTGATGTTTCAAACGGTACAGAAAATAAAAAAGTGCTGGATGAACTTGAGTACTGGGATGTGCAAGTGAATTTAGAATTTGCTGCAAATCCTGAGATTACAGTTGAGGAAGCGACATCTTCCACAATCTCCGTTTCATGGGATCCTATGGTTCCACAAGGAGAAGGGACATACAATATTGTCATTTCTTCAGTTGAAAGTGGAGAGATCGTGAAGGAAGCAACTGTCGATACGAAAGTAACAAAGTATACATTCACAGGCTTAAAGGCAAAAACACGCTACAATATTGAAATAACTGGCGAAAATGGAGATCACTACGGTTATGCATTTAAAGAAGCAGAGACATTAAAATAGGCTTATATAAAGAGAAGGACTGCTTTTTACGGGCCCTTCTCTTTCTTAAAATCGAAAAGACAGCGGGCTGAAATATTATTATAATGGGGAAAGGAGGGTATCAAATGAAAAAATTAATCACTTTATTTGCTGTTGTTTTTCTCTTCCTTTCTGTCATAGACACTGCTTCTGCAGCATCGAATAGCTTTGATCAGGCATTTCAAGAAGAGGAGCAGTTTATCGTCGTTACAGTAAAGAACGCAAAGGATACGAAAGCGATAGTCGAAACATATGAAAAAGTAAACGGCAGCTTTACAAAAGTACTCGGTCCAATCCCTGCAGTAGTAGGAAAAGGCGGAGTGTCTGTTTATAAAAAAGAAGGGGATGGGAAAACACCAGCAGGTATATATGGGCTTGGGACTGCCTTTGGTTCTGTGAAAAAGCCAGCTGGAATGGTTTATACATACCGTCAAACAGGGAAAGAAGATTATTGGATTGATGACCCAAGCTCAAGCGACTATAATAACTGGGTGAAATATAGCGGAGACCCTAATAAAAAATGGCGTTCCTACGAAAGAATGTTACAGACACTATATAAATACGGTGTCCATATCCGTTATAACGATGACCCGATTGTTAAGGGAAAGGGAAGTGCTATTTTTCTCCATGTGTGGCGAAACAGTTCCAGTCCGACAGCAGGCTGTGTTGCTGTTTCAGAGCAAAATGCGAGAAATATTCTGCTTTGGCTGAATGAAAAGAAAAATCCGAAAATCATCATTTCAGAGCAGTCCGCACTGGAACAGTTATTAAACGAAAAAGAACTTTCAAATGTGAAAGAAGATTTGAAAAAAGGATATGCCTTATCTTCTAGTTTAAACAAGCAGTACAGTCTTATTCAGTCAAAAGAGGATCTTGAAATAAAGAAAGCATACAGCGAACAGTACAATGAGTTAAGATCTGTTATGGCATCATTGAACAAAGGCTGGGGCAATTTAACGAGTAAGGAGCAATCATCTTTATACAGTCAGTATAGCTATGTAAATGATATGTATACTAGAACAGCAGCTTATATAGATGCAGTAAATGGAATAAGAAAAGGGCTTGAGCCGAAACAGCAACAGTTAATTGCTGCATTAAACAAAGGTGTTTTAGATGAAAGTACTGTTCAAACATATGATGAATACTCACAATTAATAAAAAAGTCGGAAGTAAATATTGGTAAAGTATATGGCTCAAGTATTCGTCGCTTACTATTGGATGAATATATTATGCCTGCCAAAATTACGAAAGAATCAATTATTTATGAAGTATCTATCTACCTCTTGTTAGAGAAAATTGAAACAGAAACAGATGAGGTAAAAAGGGAGTTAGAGTTTAAAAAATTAGACCGCTTAAAACAGCGTGCAAAAGATATTAAAGAGCAAGGGAATAAGCTGCATCCGGGCAAGTATCCGGCACATGCGGAAATCAACGAGGCATTGTTTATGAAAGAAAAAATATTGAGAGAAAAATGATCCATTCCTAAAAAGTGTTAGTTACTATTTTACTGTAAGAAGAATGAAACTGGTTCATTATAACAACAATAAGAATAATTTAATTGTTAAGCTTTTGTCACAAATTCATTTTGCACATAAAAGCTAAGGAAATCTCTCTTATTTTATACCCAAATAAGGAACATTTATCCAAGCTAACTAAATGTTCTTATTGACCTTTTTCATAACAAGTGGTATTTTTTTTATAATGATTTATATTAAAAAAAACTGTGTTTTGAGTAAGGTGTCGAGCCTTCTCTATTTTTATGGAATGGCCATGTTCTTTTAGTTATTTTGAGGTGATAAGGATGGCAGTAAATCGAGCTGAATCAACAGCTTATGAAAATTATCAACCAAATCCAAATCCGTATCCGCGCGTTGCCGCAGTGATACCGAGAGAAACTGTATATAATTTAGTGTTAAAACGTATATTCGATCTTATATTTGCTACCATTGGTCTTATTATCGCAGCTCCAATTATTCTGATTACAATGATCATTATCAGATTGGAGTCACCTGGTGCAGCGGTGTTTTATCAGGAGCGCTTAGGACTAAAGGGGAAGAGCTTTAATGTCATTAAACTTCGGTCAATGAGAACAGATGCCGAAAAGAATGGTGCACAGTGGGCAAGTAAAAATGATCCCCGTGTGACAAAAGTTGGGGCCTTTATTAGAAAGACAAGAATTGACGAGCTTCCGCAGTTGGTCAATGTAATAAAAGGTGAGATGAGCATTATCGGTCCTCGTCCAGAGAGACCGCAATTTACAGAGGATTTTGATCGTGAAATTCCAGGGTTTAAAATGCGTTTAGCTGTCAGACCCGGTGTAACAGGCTGGGCGCAAGTAAACGGAGGATACGATATTACTCCAAAAGAAAAGCTTGCATATGATCTTTATTATATAAAAAATATGGGATTGTTATTAGATTTGACGACAGCATTTAAGACAATAAAAGTTATCTTTACAGGTGAAGGTGCCAGATAACTATTAGGGCAGGAGGAATTTCTCCAGAATGAGAGTTCTTGTTACCGGCGGATGCGGATTTATCGGTTCGCATATCGTCGATAAATTACTTCAGGAAAAACATGATGTATACGTAATTGATAATCTTATTACAGGTAATAAAGGGAATATTGTACATAATATCCCGATTATGGACTGTGATATTAATAGCGATATGGTAGATGAAGTGTTCAAGGAATTCAGACCGGAAGCAATTATCCATCACGCAGCACAAGTGAGTGTAACAAACTCAGTCAATGATATGCTGTACGATGAAACGGTCAATATACACGGAACATTAAAATTAATTGAGGCGGCAAGAAAATACGGTGCAAAGAAAATTATTTTTGCATCATCTGCGGCTGTTTACGGCAATACAGTGGCATTGCCAATTGATTTAAGTCATCCGACAGAACCGCTTTCTCCATATGGAGTGTCAAAGCTTTCTGTTGAATACTATTTGAAAATGGCTCAGAAATTATTCGGTATTGATTATACAATTCTCCGTTACAGTAATGTATATGGCCCTCGCCAGGATGCTAACGGTGAAGGCGGAGTAATCGCGATTTTCTCAGACTGCTTAGCGCAAAATAAAGCGCCGTTCATTTATGGAGACGGCAAGCAGACGAGAGACTTTGTTTATGTAGAAGACGTTGCTTCTGCAAATGTGAATGCATTAACGGCTGGCCACAATGAAATATTGAATGTTTCATCAGGAAGTCAAATAAGCATCGCTGAGCTGTTTGAAACGATGAAAGAAGCATCGGGCCAAGAGATCGATGCTATTTATAAAGAAGAGCGCCATGGCGATATTCGTGACAGTGTCCTTTGCAATGAGAGAACAAAGCAGGTATTGAACTGGAATCCTGGAACTTCTCTTTTAGAAGGTTTAAAAAGAACGTTACATTACTACAATGAAAATGTTATAAGTTAAAGCAAATCTCCCGTCTTGCTGAACCTATCCATAAGATAGGGGATGACGGGAGTTTTTTATTTTTCTATCCTATTTGAATAGAGGTATACATATGAAACATATTATCGTATATTTTCCGTACGAATTACAAAAAAATCCGAAAAGCGGCTCGGGTGTAAGGCCGAAACGAATCGTAGAAGCTTTCAAGCGCTACTGCACAGAGCAGGAGCTTGAAATGGTACTAATATCCGGTACAACGTCAGAGCGTGAACGTTTAATCGAACAATATAAAGAGCAGAACCGTTTTTCGGATGCTTTATTTTGCTACATGGAAAACAGTACAATGCCGTACTGGTTTACAGACCCTGACAGAAAACCGAAGAAATTGAAAATGGACAGTGATTTCTGGGCGCTCTTAAAAAAGCATCATATTCCAATCAGCTTATTTTACCGGGATGTATACTGGAAATTTGATGATATGTATGTCCCTCCAAAAGGAATAAAATTTTTAAGGTATCTTATGCGCAAAGTATATGAAAGAGAATTGAAAACATACGAAAAGTCAGTAGATCTTCTTTATTTGCCTTCCCTTGAAATGAACCGTTATGTCGGCTGGAAAGGAACTATTAGTGAGCTGCCTCCAGGAATGGAAGATGTCCAGGCAGAACAGAAGGAATTAACACTTGAAAAGCCTTTCCAAGCTGTTTTCGTCGGCGGCATCAGCGACCAGATCGGTATTTTAATGATGCTCGAATCGTTCAAACAGATAAATGAAAAGGAAACAGTTGTGAAACTTGAATTAGTTTGCCGTAAAGAGGAGTACAATAAGTACAAGGAAATGCAACAATATGAGCAGTATTCATGGCTGAATGTCCGCCATCTGTCAGGTGACGAGCTTATTGATATTTATAAGCATACACATATAGCACTCATACCGAGAGAAAAGAATGCTTATCATGACTTTGCTGTTCCAGTTAAATTATTTGAATATTTATCATATCATCTTCCTGTTGCAGCAACGGATTGTGATGCACAAGCGAGAATTTTAACTGAGCAGGGATTTGGAACGGTATCAACTGTTGACAAAGATAATTATGCACAAGCTGTCTTAGACCTTCTTCAGACAGATCGGTATAAGGAAGCAAAACAGCAAATTGAGCAAAATGCGAAAAAGAATCACAGCTGGTATGCAAGAGTATGCCAAGTTGCAAAAGATATGGAGAACATAAGAGTTGGGAGGAACAATGATTGAAAATAGCTGTACTAGCACCAGCAAATAATGTTCATACGAAGAAATTCCTCGATTATTATAACAGCATCGGTTTCGATGTCATTAACATCAGTTTTGACAGCCATAAAGATGAAGAAGACCGCACACATTGGAAAAATGTAAAAACATATTATTTAGAAGTTGGGGGTAATAAGCTTACATATTTCCTTACAGTACCAGCATTGAAAAAAATCTTAAAAGAAGAGAGACCGGAGATTCTTCATGCACATTACGTATCAAGTTACGGAGTTATCGGTGCAATGGCTAATTACCATCCTTATGTTATTTCTGTATGGGGAATGGATATTTATGACTTTCCTAAAGAAGGTGCACTTAATACATTTATGGTAAAATATGCATTGAAGAAAGCTGATATGATCTGTTCGACGAGTGAAGTAATGAAAGTGGAAACAGCCAAGTATACAGCCAAAGAAATTGAAGTAACTCCATTCGGTGTCAATCTCGATGTCTTCCGTCCTTATGAAGAAAGTCAGCATTCAAAAGATAAGATTAACTTCGGTATTGTAAAAACGATGACTGAGAAATACGGTATCGCCTACCTGTTAAAAGGATATGCTATTTTTAAAGAAAAAGTGGACGAGCAGCTCTTTAATAAAACCCATTTAACTATCGTTGGCGGTGGACCGATGCTTGATGATTATAAACGTCTGGCAAATGAACTGCAGATCGCAGAGCATACGACGTTTACGGGAAGAATTTCTCATCATGAAGTCCCGGCTAAGATTAATGAATTTGATGTCTTTTTTGTCCCTTCTACACTGGACAGTGAAAGCTTCGGAGTGGCAGCAGTGGAAGCGCAGGCCTGTGAAGTTCCAGTCGTTGTCGCAAATGTCGGCGGCTTGCCGGAAGTAGTTATCGATAACGAGACAGGCTTTGTCATTGAGACGAAAAATGCAGAAGCAATTGCAGAGAAAATGCTTTATTTCATGGAAAATCCTGAAAAGGGAATAGAAATGGGAAAACGGGGAAGACCTCATGTGGAAAAGCTATACCGCTGGGAAGAAAATGCAGCATACATGGTGACACTTTATGAACAGAAATTAAATAGAAAGAAGGTGAGAAGTTGAGCGGACAGATAAAGCAGCCACTCGTTTCTATTATCACTCCTTCTTATAACAGTACCCGGTTTATTCCTGATACGATTAAGTCCGTTATGGCACAGACGTATGAGAACTGGGAAATGCTTATTGTTGATGATTGTTCAAAAGACGAATCAAGACAGCTGATCCGGAGCTTTATCGAACAGGACGAGCGGATTAAACTTATTGAACTGACGGAAAACAGCGGTGCAGCGGTTGCCCGCAATACGGCAATTAAAGCGGCCAAGGGGAAATATATCGCCTTTTTAGACAGTGATGATCTTTGGGTGCCGGAAAAATTAGAAAAGCAAATTGCTTTTATGGAAGAAAATGATTATGCCTTTACATATACAGAGTACGAGCTTATGGATGTGGACGGGAATTTATTGAATCGTACTATTAATGTTCCAAGCCAGATCAATTATAAAGGATTATTGCGAAATACGATTATCGGCTGCTTAACTGTTGTCGTCAATAGAGAAAAAACAGGACCGTTTGAAATGCCGAACATTCGGACAAGACAGGACTTTGCTTTATGGCTTTCTATCTTAAAAAGAGGAATAACAGCTCATGGATTACAGGAAGTATTAGCGAAGTATCGTCTCGTGCCAGGGTCAATTTCAAGCAATAAAGTAAAAGCCGCGAAACAAACGTGGAAAGTGTACCGTGATATTGAAAAACTTAACTTAACGACATCTATTATCAGCTTTCTGGGCTATGCCTTTCACGCAGTTAAGAAAACGTATTTGAAATAGGGAGAGGGTTATATGATGAAAGTAAGAAAAGCGATTATACCAGCAGCAGGACTAGGAACAAGATTCCTACCGGCTACGAAAGCACAGCCAAAGGAAATGCTGCCGATTGTTGATAAACCGACAATTCAATATATTATTGAAGAAGCAGTAGCATCAGGGATTGAAGACATTATTATTGTAAGCGGACGTGGAAAGCGAGCGATTGAAGACCATTTTGATAAATCATATGAATTAGAAGAAACATTGGCGAAAAAAGGGAAGACAGCGATGTTGGATGAAGTGCAGGCTATTTCTAATCTTGCGAACATCCATTATATTCGTCAAAAAGAACCGAAAGGACTTGGACATGCGATCCATTGTGCAAGCCGTTTTATCGGTAATGAACCTTTCGCCGTACTGCTTGGAGATGATATCGTAAAATCAGATACTCCATGTACAAAACAATTAATTGATATGTATGAAAGAACAGAATGCTCTGTCGTTGGTGTTCAGCAGGTAGCAGATGAGGATGTATCGAAATATGGTATCATCGCACCGAGAGCTGAACAGACGGAAGCCGGCGTTATTACAATCGATTCACTCGTTGAAAAGCCGGATAGAAGTGAAGCACCGTCAAATTATGCGATTATGGGACGTTATATTTTAACACCTGATATTTTTCATATTTTAGAAGACCTTCCGACTGGCGCGGGCGGAGAAATTCAATTAACAGATGCACTTAAAATTTTAAACGATGTTCACTCTGTCGTAGCATACCCGTTCTCAGGTATAAGATACGACGTGGGAGATAAATTCGGTTTCATTAAAGCTTCTGTTGATTTCGCACTAGAGCGGGAAGACTTAAGAGATGAAGTGCTGGATTATTTAAAAAAAGTTGTCGCAAAGGATAATGGAGGAAAGTAAAATGCAAATAGCGGTTGTAGGAACGGGTTATGTTGGACTTGTCACCGGGGTATGTTTATCGGATATCGGCCACCATGTTATATGCGTGGACATCGATGAACAGAAAGTAGAAAGAATGAGAAAAGGAATCTCGCCGATTTATGAGCCGGGCTTAGAAGAGCTTATGGTGAAAAACTACGAGGCGGGAAGACTTAACTTTACAACAGAGCATAACAAGGCATTTAAAGATGCAGATGTCATCTATATTGCTGTCGGTACACCGCAACAGGAAGACGGTACAGCTGATTTACGATTTGTGGAGCAGGTGGCAATTGATATTGCAGAGAACTTGCAGAAAGACGCAATCGTTATAACGAAAAGCACTGTACCAGTCGGCACGAATGAAAAAGTAAAGCGGATTATTTTAGAACATATAAAAGCAGATGTAAAAGTAGAAGTTGCTTCCAATCCGGAGTTCCTAAGAGAAGGATCAGCTGTATCAGATACATTTAACGGTGACCGTATTGTCATCGGAACAGAAAGTGAAGAAGCGGCAAATACACTTGAAGAGCTGTACAAGCCGTTTGGCATCCCTGTGTTTAAAACAGATATTAGAAGTGCAGAAATGATTAAATATGCATCAAATGCTTTCTTAGCAACAAAGATCAGTTTCATTAATGAAATTTCTAATCTTTGCGAAAAGCTCGGGGCAAATGTAGGAGATGTCGCACAGGGAATGGGAATGGATGACCGTATCGGTAATAAATTCCTTCAAGCGGGTATCGGCTACGGTGGTTCATGTTTCCCAAAAGATACGAACGCACTCGTTCAGATCGCAAGCTTCGTAGAGCATGAATTCAATCTTTTAAAATCTGTTATTCAAGTGAATAACGAACAGCAGCGTCTATTAATGAAAAAGGCGAAAGAGCGTTTCGGTTCTTTAAAAGGAATGAAAATTGCTTTATTAGGACTTGCTTTTAAACCGAATACAGATGATATGAGGGAAGCTGCTTCAATTATTTTAAGTGAAGAGCTTGTAAGAGAAGGCGCAGAAGTAATCGCTTATGATCCGATCGCAATGGATAATGCGAAAAAGCTGCTCCCTGAACAAGTTCAATATGCGGGCAGTGCAGAAGAAGCGGTTAAAAGAGCTGACGCAGTATTTATCGTAACGGAATGGAATGAAGTAAAAGAAATTACATTCCATGATTACGAGAACTGGCTTGAAACACCGGTCGTATTTGATGGAAGAAACTGTTACTCTCTGGAAGAAGCAGGGAAGCATCAAGTGGAATATCATTCTATTGGGAGAAGGTCTATTTACCCAGTTTAATTAATAATTAAATCTATTTTTTGGATACTAAATTGGAAACGAGCCTAGCAATAATTATTGCTAGGCTCGTTTTTTATTTGGATTATTAAGAAATTTATATCATATTTTTACAAAAATGTAATGGAAATATAGATATTATATGGTAATATAAATAACATATGGTAAACAGTTCATTAATTACCTAAAATATAGTAAAAATATTATCCTTATTTTTACTTAGATTAAAATATTTAGTTGATTTTTAAGTTTTTTATAAGTCGGAAATCTCTTTAAGATAGACTTTAATAGTAGTAAATATCTAATCTTGTAATAAACTGTCATATTTTCTTTTGAAAAAAGACTAGAAATTTAGCAACAAATGTTATATTATTGGAAATGTATTCTTCATTTAACAATCATATGTAAAAAATAAAAAACTTGCAATAAATAGTTTTTTGTGGAATAATTCCTAATTACAGGAAGGATACATATTATATTCTTGTTTGTTTATTGATAGATACATATTCCTAGAAAATCTATTTATCTATCAGTACCACAATAACAATCTTTAAAACTCGAAAGGGGAACACGCAAACATGTCTAAGAAGAAAATCGCAAAATTTGGTCTTACTGCTGCTGTAGCTGCTACTACAGTTGTAGCTGCAACTCCTGCTGATGCTGCATCAGTTTCAGCAACTGAGAAAGCTGTTAAACAAGCAGCTCAAAGCGCAGGCGCACTAGTTAAATATTATAGTTCAACAGATATTAAAGTATCTGGAGAATTCGTTACTGCAAATAACAATGCTAGAAAAGCTATTGCTAACGCAAAAGCTGCATTAGCTAAATACAATGGCAAAGATAAAGCACAGCATGAAGCTACAGTTGCAAAAGCTGAGGGTCAACAATTAGATGCTGCTCGCTATATCGACGCTGAAAAGCTAGTTAAAGGTGAATTAGTAAACGCTACTAAAGCTGTAGATGCTCATGTTAAAGCTCAAACTCTTGGAGCTGAAACTGTTACAGCTTACAATAAATTATCTGATACTATTAAGAAGGCTGAACGTGTTATCGGTAAAGTACGCGGTGAACAAGTTCGTAAAGCATTCGGAGATAAATTCTTACAAGATGCTAAACTTACTCGTGAAGCATTAATCTATGAAGTTTCTCAATATCAATTACTTAACAAAATTGCAGAAAAAGTTGCAAAAGAAGATTTCAACGGCTTAGATGCTGAATTAGCTAAATTAGACCGTCTTAAAGAACGTGCTGTAGCTATTAAAGAAGCTGGTAGAAAAATCTATCCTGGCAGAACTGATGTTTACCCAGAGCTTCCGAAAATTGAAGAGCAACTTCGTTCAAAAGAAACTGAATTAAGAGATAAAATCACTAAAGCTAGTCCACTTCCAGCAGTTGCTTCTGTAAAAGCTATTAACACTACAACTGTTGAAGTAGCATTCAAAGGAGAAGTAAAAGACATTGCTTCTATCAGATTCGCTATCGCAGGATTAGAAGTTAAAAACGCTGCTGTTAAGCAAACTGACAACAAAACAATTGTTATCACTACTTCTGCTCAAGAAGGCGGTAAAGAGTACACTGTAAAAGCTGGTGAATCTACTCTTGGTAAATTCAAAGGTGTATCAGCTGTAATTCCTTCTGATATCACTATTACAACTCCATCTGTTCAAGGTACTGTAGGTAAAGAAGTAACTGTTAAAGCACAAGTAACTGTAAAAACTGGCGAATCTAAAGCTGGTATTCCTGTTACTTTTAACGTTAAAAAACAAGGTGACACTCTTAATAAAGACCATGTTGCTGAAGTATACACAAATGCAGACGGTGTTGCTGAGTACACTTACACTCAATACAATGGTGGCGAAGATCAAGTGATCGCTTATGCAACTGGTAATGCAAGTAACCGTGCAGTTAACGGTAAAGTTTACTGGAGCGTTCAAGAGCGTTTAACTATTACTGAAGTAACTACTGGTAGCACTTTAGCGAACGGTTCTAAGAAAGTTTATAAAGTAAAGTTAGTTGATCAATTCGGTAATCCTGTGAAAGATGATTATGTAAACATTGCGTTTGCTGAAAACGTTGGTGTAACACCTGACAAAGCAGTTAGAGATGTTACAGTAACAGATGCAACTATCGTTGGGGATGCATACCCTTACCAATATACAACTGGTGGAGTTAATAAAGTTCGTGTGAAATTAAATGATAAAGGTGAAGCAACATTCACTTTAACTGGTAAAAGTGCTTCTGTAACACCAATCGTATTCGTTGATGGTGCAACAGTAAACGGGTAAGTGGACTGGTGATGACAAACTTGATGTAACTGAACTTCAAGCAAAAGCTGCAAAAGTTACATTTGAAAACGTTCATACTTTAGGTCTAGATGTTAAGGCAGAAGGTCA
This sequence comes from Metabacillus fastidiosus NBRC 101226, assembly GCF_001591625.1. Classification (GTDB taxonomy): domain Bacteria; phylum Bacillota; class Bacilli; order Bacillales; family Bacillaceae; genus Metabacillus; species Metabacillus fastidiosus. The sequence continues at coordinate 12,878 of NZ_BCVG01000034.1, read as the reverse complement.
ACAAAATGCTGCTTCGGATGAAACAGCAGGTAAAGGTGGACGTAAGTATACTGTTACAGTAACAGATAAAGACGGTAAGCTTGCTCCTAAAGGATCAACTGTATACCTTACATTTAAAGAAGGTAGCTTAAATAAAGATATCGCAACTAAACCTGTATACTACAATGTAAAAGATGGTGCTCAACAAGTAGTAGCTGAAAAAGGAGTATATGCATTAACAGTAGGAGATAAAGGACAAGTTGAATTCACATTAACTGGTGAAGAAAATGCTTATGCAACTCCAACTGTATTCCTTGATAACGGCACTGATGCTGGTAAACTTGATAAAGACGATCTTCAAAAAGATGGAGAAATCGTATACTTCGGTAAAGCTGTTGTTGAAAATGCAACATTAAAAGTAACAAATAAAGATAATAAAGAAGTTACTACATTAACTGCAGGAGAAGAAGCTACATTCACTTACCAATCAGTTGACCAAAATGGATTTGATTACTATAAAGGTAATGGTGCTTATGAAGTTTCATTCCAAGTAACAGCAAAATATGATGATGTAGCAATTAAAAATGCTGCAGGTACTACAATTGCAACTGCTAAGAAAGGTACAGTTACAACAGTTAAGGTACCAGCAGTTAATGGTGTAGCGAAAATTAAATTCACAAGCAATGTTGCTGATAATGTAGATGTACAAGCTTCTGCTTCACAAGTAAGCTTACCAAATAAATCAGCTGCTATTCAATTTACTGCTAATCCAAGTGCTTATGTAACTGGAAAAGTTGCTGTAGTTGATACTGATAAAAAAGAAATTAAATTAGCTGATAATACAGTTATTAAACTTGATGGTTTAACATTGAAGAAATTTGGTTCTAACGAAACTTACACTGCAGCTGATTACGTGAAGAGTGTTGTTACAGTGGGAGAAACTGTTGAATACTTCGCTACTACAAATACAGTAGTAGTTGTTGATACAGATAACACTGGTGCGGGTCAAATTGCTGCTGCATTAGCGCAAGCCAAAGCAGATCTAGCTGCAGAAGTTACTGCGGTTGAAGCATTAAATCAAGCTCAATATAAAACAGCTACTTGGACAGCGCTTCAAACGGCATTAACTGCAGCTAAAACAACAGCTGCTAATACTAACGCAACAACAGCTCAATTAAATCAAGCTAGAACTGATTTAACTGCAGCTAAAACAGCTTTAGTAAAAAGAGCTAGTGTAGATGCTACTAAATTTGTTCTAGGTACTGATAATGCAAATGGTACAGCTGATACTATTAAAGGTAATGCAGGTGCTATTGTTGATAATACAGCTGGTTTAACTGTTACAGCATATCAGTGGACAGATGCTAACTCTAATGGCGTAGTAGACGCTGGTGAACTAGGAGCTGCTATTGCATTAGGTACAACAGCTGCTGATGGTTCTGTTGCTGAAGCTTCAATTGGTGATAAAGCTCCTGGAACTTATAAGTTTGTTATCACAGTAACTGATGAAGTTGAATCTGTACAAAATGCTACAGCAGTAACTACTATTACTCTTGCTAATTAATAAAACGAAACGTTACTTTATAAGCTAGTAGTCTAGCGAAATAAGTGGATACAATACCTCATGATAATAGCATCTTTTATAAAGTCTATTCATCATGAGGTATTTTCTAACTGTTACTTCAAATTTATTAGGTGAAATTCCTAATCATGAAAACAGCTTTCACATTAGTTAATACCTACATTTATTAACTAATGTTTCATGTGCCTAATTCTCCTGCGTCCAGTGAGGTACTAATAAACTGAAGGGGCGAAGTCAGGTGAAGTCGTACTCAGAAATAGGGGCGGGGTTCTTTAAAAGTTAACTATGGTCAGGCAGACGAATCCATGTAAGCAGAATGAGATAGTGAATACTACGATATAAGCTAGCAGGTTAGTATTCATCCTTATGTATGAAATAACATAATGGCGGTTGGCATAATTTAAGCTGTTAAACCATTCGTTCTCATTTCTGGATAGTGGAGACCTAAGGTTATCAAAAGAAGGGATAGAAGTAATGGAACGTTTGAAGTCTTACTAGAGGAGGTAGATTAGTACCAGTGAAACTAGTAAGATGGCGGCGGGTTCATAGTAGTGTGGATTGCTAGCCGTTTGGACTTGTATGGTAACATATGAGGAGGATAAAACTAGCAGGAGCGAAGGAACCCAGTCAGTGGTAGAATTCTTAATATAACTTATTTCCCCAAAATAAGTTGAAAGAAAATAGGGACAATCATCATTTTATGGTTGTCCCTTTCTTTAAAACTTTTTGTTCTTTAATAAGAACAAAAGATTATTTTTTGATCTACTTGTTCGTTATTAAGAATATTGGCGGAAATTGTTGAATTGGGAAAAGGAATGAATTCTATTGCTGATGGCACGCCGTATGCGGTGAAAGCCGCCCGTACGGTGTAGGCTCGAATCGAAAGCCGTATTAATGCGGTATAAGACGGGAATAGCGAAGGAGCAAATCCTACAGCAGAAATAGCAAAGGCTACAACAGCAGTCGAAAAGGCTGAAAACACGAAGTCTCAAGCTGATGTAGACGCAGCTAAAACATTAGTAAACGCGTTAACTGGACAAGTAAAAACGGATTTACAAAACCGTTTAACTGCTGTCCAAAACACTATTGATGTACAAGTAGATAAAGCTGCCCTTCCATTAAATCTTAGTTTCAAACAAGGACAAGGTGCAACTACAGATACTCCTGAGTTAGTCTTACCAACTACTGGTGCGAATGGAACTACAATTACTTGGGGGACTGCTTCAATTAATAGAATAAATGTTACTACTGGAGAAGTGAATCGTCCATCTTTTTATTCTTCAGATGTCACTGTAACTCTTACGGCCACAATTTCTAAGGGTGAAGCAGTAACAACTCAAAACTTTAAGGTTGTCATTCCTCGTGAAAGATTAACTGGATCAAATGGAGCAGTTACAGCAACAAAAGAGTAAGTCTCCTAGGGTTAGTTGTTATTAATATCCGGGAAATGTAAAAAGATAATAGATTGAAAGGAAGGGTCAGTGGGGAAGTCTTCACTGACCTTTTCTTTTTGATAAGGAAAATCAAATTAAATAGAAAAATAAACTTATATTATAATCATGTATAGAAGTACCATCAGCCCTAATTCCTTTTGAGGAGTTAGGGCTATTTTTATTATAAAATAAAAAATTTAACAGAACTCAAACTTTTTATTTTATAATAAAAGTTGGGGAAATAAGAAAAAAGAACTACTTCTGATGGATCGCCATGTGCGACGAAAGTCGCCTGCATGGTGAAGGCTCATTCGAAAGTCTAGTAGGATATAAGGTGAGAATAGCAGTTTAGTATTACATTTAACTTTTGATGATACAGTCAATGATACTTCTGGATATGGAAACAATGGGACGATTATCAATCCATCCAATGTTGTGTATGATAATGGAACTGTTGGAAGAGCTATTAAATTTGGTGGAGTAAATAAAACAGGCAGTGTACAAGTCCTTCAAAATAGTTCATTGGCTTTACACCAAGAGATGACAGTTTCTTATTGGGTAAGGATGGATAGTCACTATGGCGAGTTTAATAATGATAATAACTTTATCGCAAAAGGTAATCACGCTGTTTTTGTAAAGGGACAGGAGGGTTCATTGAGCAGTTATATTTATACAGGATCAAACGCTGCTGACCTATGGTATCAACGTGTACCGAGTAATAAAGGAATGAAGATAAATAACCCCTTTACTGTTGGAGGATGGGTACATGTAGCTTTTACCATTTCATCCACTCAAGAGAAAGCCTATATTAATGGTGTGGAAGTATTATCAAATAATCTTTCTGTACCAGTAAATTTATCAACATCAAATAGTGGGTCAATGTATATTGGCTGGCTGAATTCGTCATGGTACGCTCTTGATGGGGCAGTAGATGATTTTAGAATGTATAATACTGCATTATCCGCCAGTGAGATTAATTCATTATATCAGCTTAAAAATAACTAATGGTTGTAGCTCTGTGGGGAGAAACTTCTATAGGGCTTTTCTTTTAATAGAAGAAAATCGAATTAAATAGAAAAATAAACTTATATTATAATCATGTATAGGAGTACTATAAGCCCTAATTCCTTTTGAGGAGTTAGGGCTATTTTTATTTTAGGAGGAGAAATAATGAATGATGGGATTAATTGGTTTGTAAAAACATTAGAAAAGGAATTCTTAGTAGCTATTGATGGAAACCAAATTAGCTTTGAAGGGCATGAACTGTATCTAGATGAGATTGATGAATCACTTGTGCCAAAGGAAATGTTAAAAGGATTTCCTGACTCAATCTTGGTTGAAACGATGTTATTTGATGACCGGGATGAAATAGAGTGGATCGGTATGGTTGTGGAACATCCTGAAAGTAGAAAATGGCTACTTCAAGTTTTATTAAAAGATGGAGAGCCGGTGCTAAGAAAAAGAGTACAAGAGGAGAAATAAAGAGATGTCAAAGTATCATAAGATTATTATAAACGGTGAAGTAAGATATCGAGCATTTAATGAGGGAACAGGATTCTATGGAAATGGAACGATATCAGAAGCTGAGCTTATTGAACAATTGTTAGTAGAGGTTGTAGAAGAAGTTATTGAGATTGACAAAGGACAAATCGAAAGGGCTATTTCCTATCTTCCTGAGCAATACCAAAGGGAGATGATTCAAAATTATATCGACTATCTTGAACGTCTGGCAGAGTTGTTGGAGCAAGCTCATGACATTTCTAGTTGATTTCTCACGACAAAACTAAGTATGAAAAAATATGATTTCGTAGAATCCAATTGCATCATGGATTGTTGCCAAAAAAGATATGAAAAAACTCATGGCATTATTATATAACTGTCGCTAGATGAGATGAAAGAAGGAAAACAAAAATGAATCAAAAACAAACATAAAAGGTTATTGGTGTATAAAGACATACATCAATAGTCTTTTATTATTTTTGGAGGGGAATCATGCTTGAATGTAGATCATTTTTCTAACTGGCCCTTTACAGAAGGGGAAGCAGTGAAAACAATAGAGTCATATGTAAACGATGTAAAAGGATTTCAATTTTATCTGCAGGAGAAGCTAAAGGACATTCCAGTACTATCCCGCTTCTCATTTGTAAGATACAAGGAACATCTGATAAAGGAAGACTATGCCGTTTCTACAATCAATAAAAAGATTAATAGTTTAAAAGTATACAACGATTTTCTAACAACCAAAGAGGTAATAAATGAGCCATTCATTCAGTTAAGGAAGGACAAAATTAAATACTAGATGACATTATGTTATATATTTCCAAAAAATATATTACAAAAAATTTTCAGAAACTTTATCAGAATCCTATTAAAACATGATAATGTATTAAAGTATTTTAATTTGATAATAGGAGTGGTAGATGTGAAAAAATCTACACAAAGCTTTATTCATGCTGCAGCAATAACCGCAGCGACTACATCGGCTGTTATAGCAGGTAGTCCTGTGGAGGCTTCGGCATCTTCAAATACGGCTGATCTTGTAAAACAGGCAAATCAATCTGCGGGTCTTTTGAAAGATTATTATGATCTTACTAAGTGGGATAAAATTGTCATTTCTAAGGGATTTCTAAATGCTTATAATAAAGCTGAAAATGATATTAAAAGAGCAGAAAAGGCTGTAAGTGAATTTAAAGGATCTAATAAAAATAAGCTAGCGGCTCAATTGGAAATAGCAAAAAGTAACCAATTAAAAGCTGCTAGATTGATTGATGCAATAAATATGGAAAAGGAACTTAATATTCACGTTAATAGATTACAAAAATATATAAAAGCCGAAACGATTAATGATGATATGGTAGAAGCATATTATGATTTAGCGGATCAAATGAAGAAAGCAGAGCGAGTATTTAGTAAAGTTTATGGTGAAAAAAATCGTGAAATCATTAGGGGTAAATTTTTAATAGAACCTAAGATTATGAAAGAATCAGTGATATATGAAGTATCTTCCTATACTCTTCAAAATGAAATTGCTCAGCAACTGGAAGAAGATAAAATACAAGAGGCAAAAGAAAATTATAAGAAGCTTGAACGACTTGAGAGAAGAGCTATTGCAATCAAAGAGGCAGGGAATAAGATTCATAAGGGGAAATACCCGGAATTAAAGGGAATGACCAATATTTTAAAGGGAAGTAAAAACCAGCTTCAAAATGGATTTGTTATTCAGATAGATGCAAAGTCAACTGAACAAGCAAACCCTACGGTTTATGGAACAAAAGAAATAACAACCGTAAAAAAGGATTTAGTTATAACTTCCAGTGAAGGTACATATCTCGAATTGAAAAATCTCAATGTTGAGGGTGATATCCTTATTAAAACAGTTAATGGTTCTGCTGGACAAGTTAAGTTAACAAATGTTAATGCAAAAGGAATTGTAAAGGTAGAAGAGGCAGCTGAAAAGCCTGATACAGGGGCTAAGATTTTGGCAAATCCTTCGTTCATTCAACTTGTTATAGGCGGAGGCAGTAAAATTCCAATTTTAAATTTGTACGTTGGAGCTCAAGTAAGTGCAGAAAATCATGCAGTAATTGGAAATCTGATTATTAACACTTCAAAAAGCAACGAAGTCGTTTCTTTAAATGGTGAGTTATTTTTAGCAAATGTAATCGTGAAGGGTCAAGGTGCTGAAGTGAAGCTGGGATCAGATGTGTCCCTTAGAGAAATGATTCTTAAAACAAGTGCGATAATTAACGCTGCTAATGGTACAAAATTAAATTCATTATTAATTGAAAGTGAACAAGCACTTGCTAATATTACGTTGAAAGGAGATCTATCTTTAGCACATGTAATCATTGGAAACAGCAACCCAGTAATTAATATTGCGGAAGATACAGTAGTTAAAAAAATAGAAAAAGATCCTTCTGTTACAGAGGAGATCAAAATTGACAACAAAGGCAGTGTAGAAGAAGCTGTTGGTATTGAAATATCGAATAATACTGTGCCGCCGGTTTCTGATGGCGGGAGTCACACTGAATCAACAATTGGGAATTTAGTATTGTCAGCTAAAGATGATGATGCGAGCGATGATAAAACAGTGATTACTGTAAATGGGGCTGCACAATCGGGTAATGAATTTGTATATAAAGTATTTGAGAATATGACGGACGCAAATGCTGGAAAACCAGTATTAAATGCCGATGTAAGCAGTTGGTCGCTTTTACCAGGTAATGGAATTATCACTGCTCTTAACGGTAAAGTAGTAGTAGTGATAGAAAGAAATGCAACAGATAAAAGGGCAAAAAAGGTAGGAGAGACAACCGCAGTAACAGAAGATTCTACTAATAATGCAGCATTTACCCTGGCTGCTTATAATGGAGATAATAATATTCTTGAAATTAGCGGTCTTACTAATGTTGAAGCAGATTCAGATTTTGACTTGAAGAAATTAACTTATAGTAATGCTGAAGTACCACTTGCTTTACACACTTTGGCTGGGAGTTATAAATTAGCAGCTTCTCTATCAGAAGTTAACAGTGCAGGTGAGTATTTCTATAGCTCAGGTACTTTAAAGGTGATCTTAACAGATGGTGACGCTGTAGCAATTGAAACATTAAGCGGCTTTGGGCATATAGATGCATTAACTGCAGCTAAAGGCTGGAATAATGATGGTAAGTTTAATCAAGTAAAAGAAATTTCTAATATAGATATTACGGTAACTCCTGAATAAAATGAAACGAAACGTTACTTCATAAACTGGTAATCCAGTGAAAGAAGTGGAAATGATATTTCATGATACTGATGAATTTATAAAGAGTTTATCTATCATGATGTATTTTCTAACTATTATGTTCGAATTGATAGGGGAAGTTCCTATCCTTGCTAAACAGTCTTTTAAAGCAAGTGCCTAATTCTCCTGCATCCGGTGACGCGCTGATACGCAGAAAGGGTGAAGTCAGGTGAAGTCGTACTCATGAAATTGAGGCGGGGTTCTTTAAAAGGCAACTATGGTTAGGCAGACGAATCCATGTAGGCAGGGTGAGGTAGTAAATTCTGAGAGATTACTAGGAGTTCAGTATTTATCCTTGCATTTGAAATGATGTAATGGCGATCAGTATAATTTAGGCTGTTAAAATGGTCGTTCTCATACCTGAATAGTGGAGACCTAAGGTTGTCAAAATGAGGGATGGACATAATGGAACGTTTGAAATCACATTAGTGGAGGTGGATCAGCACCAGTGATGCTAATGAGATGGCAGCGGGTTCATAGTAGTGTAGATTGCTGGCCGTTTGGAGCTGCATGGTAACATGTGGTGAGGATAAAACTGGCAGGAGCGAAGGAACCCAGTCAGCAATTGATACTTTATGATAAAAAAGGAACAGTTGTTGATGGATCGCCGTGTGCGATGAAAGTCGCCCGCATGGTGAAGGCTCGAATCGAAAGCCTGAAATGGTATAAGACGAGAATAGTATAATAGCAGAATTAACTACAGAAATTAATAAGGCAACCGGCTTTTATACTAATGCAGTAGAGGGAACAATGGTTGGTCAATATACAGTAGGTTCCAAAGATGCATTGAAAGCAGCTATTGATGAGGTTCAATTAGTTTTAGATAATCAGAAAAATAAAACAGTAAAACAATTACTGGATGCACAAAATACTTTAGAACAAGCAGTTCTTGCTTTTGAAAATAATAAAGTAACAGCAGGAGATGCGACGGATCTTAACACAAGAATAAGTGAAGTAACAGCATCGCTTAGTGGAACGACTGTCGGAACAGGAGTAGGCGAGGTATCCCAGTCGGATAAAGAAGCTCTACAAGAAGCTATTGAGACAGCTCAGGATGTATATGAAGCAAGATCGGATAAAACGCAAGTCCAATTAAATGAAGCTTCTGCAACATTAGATGATGCATTAACAACGTTTAAAGGTAAAGTGATTAAAGCGGGAGATGCGGCAGCTCTGAATACAAAAATAAGTGAAGCGAATACGATACTTGGCGGAACGGTCGTGGGAACAGGAGTAGGTCAGGTATCTCAAGCGGATAAAGAAGCTTTACAGACAGCCATTATCACAGCTCAAGGTGTATATGATGCTAGAGCTGATAAAATTCAAACTCAATTAGATGAAGCAACTGTAACATTAAATACCGCATTCACAGCATTTAAAGATAAAGTGATTAAAGCAGGAGATGCGACAGCGTTGACTACAGCAGTTAATGAAGCAAAAAATCTCCATACGAATGCTGAAGAAGGGGCAACAGCTGGTCAATATATGGCAGGGTCAAAAGCTGTATTGAAAGCAGCTATCGATTCAGCACAACTGGTGTTAGATAATGCATCAAGTAAAACAACTCAGCAATTAGAAGATGCAAAAACTTCGTTAAATCAAGCGGTAGAAGCTTTTAAAAATAGTAAAGTTACAGCATTATCTGGATTAGTTGATATAACAATTCGGACTAATGCAACCGACTCAAGCAATACTGTTACACTTCAAGATGGAGAAACTTTAGTTCTTACGTCTAGTGACGAGTCTGGTGCAGTAGCTGCTGTAACAGAAAATCCTGCAGGGACGATAAAAGTAACAGGTATTGCGGCAGGTGGCCCTATTACAGTCACTGCCCAAGTAAAAAAAGATGGAAAAGTAATAAAAGCAGGTGCTTTCAAAGTAACAACTGTAGTACCTATGAGTATTATAAGTAAAACGATAGCGAATCTTGATTTTTCAACTGTGTATGCAACTCAAGCAAAGCTTGTTAGTAAACCAGTGACAGTTGGAGACTTTACTGGTAATCGAAAAGATTTTACGATTAAGATAAATGGGGAAATTATTCCAATATATGTATATTGGAAACTTTCAACAGATTTTCCGTTGGGAGCATCGATGGGAAGCGTTGTAGAAAGTCATATTCAACAATATTATATTGATAAAGGCGGAGCAGAGGCTCTTATGAGTCGTCCTATATCTGCTTATGGATTCACTGATACTTTCCAAATTAGTACGTTCCAAACAGGATCTGCTTCATCCTTTACATTAGAAGGTAAGGACTGGTCATACTTCTTTGAACAGTCATCGGCAACAGGAAAGGATGCAGACACATCTAAAAATCGTACATTTACAATTAGTGATGGTACAAATACAGCAACAATCCAACTGACATCTAAATTTGCAACAATCGACGCACTAGTGACTAGATTAAATAGTCGTCTTACTAATGCGAATGTAGAAGCACAAGTTGAAAAAATAAGTGAGACACAATTTAAAATCACATCAACATCAGCTTCAGGAAAGTTGATAGTTGACGGTGTAAATAAACTAGATTTCTTTGAATAATTGTGATTGGAATTTAGGGTTACGGGTTCACTTGACTAATGTTTAAACACAATAAAATATAAAAGTGAAGGCAGAGAGTCATAGTTTTTTGATTATCTGCCTTCTTTATCTTTTTTATAATTGAAATCACTTGAAATAAGCAGAGTATGACTTAAAAAGAAGGGTATACATAACTACGATTAAAAACTTTCCTTAATAAAAGGAAAACTTAATGAAATAACGAATAGTTTTAAAGTATATGTGTAATTAGTTGTTATGTATCTTACTGCTCGACATGGATGATTGGAAGTAAGCTTAACTTAATGTGAAAAGAAAGTTTCGATCCATAATCTTAGGAGGGAAAAGGATGACAGGAAAACGAATAAAAGTCTTACTTGTCCTTATGTTAACAGCTATCTTGTTTTTTTCAGCAACTGCTTCACTAGGTGTACAGGCAACCGAAGCAAAAACCGCATATGTAGATATTGACTCAGGGGTTCTTAATGTGAGAAGCGGAGCAGGTGCGAATCATAAGAAAATCGGAACTTTAGAAAATAAAGCGAAGCTAACAGTGTATTCCCAAACGAAAAATGGATGGTCGGAAATCAGATTAAATAAAAAGAAAGGCTATGTACTAACTAAATATTTACGCTTTTATCATACAATGTCTAATACTGATGCCAAGGCAATAACGGATCAGGCTATTGGCACAATGAGTAAATTGAAATATGATAAATCTTATACGAAGAAAGAAATTCACTCTATCTTATCTCCAAGTTATACAACAGCTTATATTGATAACCTTATTAAGAATGATATGCATCCCACAGGAAAAAAAGATAAGCAAAAAAATGCCCTGTATGAATGGATTCCAACAGACTTCCCGGTGTATAGAATATGGGGATTTGATTGGAAATCGAAAAATAATCCTAAACCTCCAACTATTGAATACTACACAAAAAACGGTGTGCAATATCTGAATGTTTCCCAAGTGAGCAAAGATGATATGTATGATTATAATCAGCAGTTATCCCTTATTAAACAAGATTCCAAATCAAATTGGAAAATATATAATTATAAATGGTAAAAGTATGATGCTTTCTGGAATTATATAGAGGTTCGTTGCCAAGGTTTAAAAGTCTTAAACTGAAGGGCAAACACCTGCAGTTCATGTCTGCAGGTGTTTTATTAATTTATTCGAATGACCTCTCTGAATTTTCTCCTGGTTTAGATAATGAAATGTCTAATCTGTGCTCATCCAATACTTCTTTAATTGCTTTACGAATCTCCCGTTCTACTGCCCATTGCTCCATGTTTTCTGTCTTAGCGATAATGCGGATGACAGTATTGGATGAACCGAGACTTTGGACACCGATCACATTAGGACCATCTACGATTAATGGATTTTCTTTCGCAATGCGGTCACATACCTTCTGCATAATATCAATGGCTTTGTCGATATTGTCATCGGAAGGAATCTCGATATCAACGAGTGCACGCATATTACCGCGGGAATGATTGCTCACACTCTTAATTTCGCGATTTGGAATATAGTTCAGTGTCCCATTGAAGCTCCTGATTTGAGTTGTACGCAGTCCTACTGATTCTACAATTCCATCAAAGCTTCCTACTGTAATATAATCACCTACATCAATTTGTTTTTCTAATAATAAGAAAAATCCAGTTACGACATCACTCACAAGTCCTTGAGCGCCAAATCCAATCGCTAATCCAACAATTCCAGCCCCAGCGATTAAGCTTGCGACAGATAAACCGAATATATTAAATAAAGTGGCAATAAGAATAAAGATTAATGCATAAGAGAAAATATTTTCTGCCAGCTTATGTAAAGTTAATGTACGTCCTTCTGAAATCTCTTTTCGGTTCATTATTTTTTTAAAAGTCTGTTCCATAATCTTTCTGCCGATAGCTTTCACAATCGCAAAAGCAATTAAAACTCCAATCACTTTTAAAGTAATAATACTCGCATTCACTAATAAACCTTCCCAATTAAACTTCTCTAAATTAAACAAAAAACCATCCTTTCTCATTTAATAATGTATTGGCACACTCGCTTATTATTTTGCTTATTGTTTCATATATGAATCCTTTCTTCAACTGGAGCGGCTCTTTGTTGGGGTGATTTTCCTATGCTTATTGATAAGAAAATTAGAAAGGTTTATTGTATTTATCATTGGAGATAGAGAAGAAATGATGTTTATAAACAATTAATTGTTTGTAAGTATAATGGATACTAAGCCTATTATAGGTAGCTATAATTGTGTTGAAAATTGAAGCGGTTTTATAGAGAAATTTACAATGGAATAATTAGATATAGATTTTTGTTGACATCTAGAAAGAAACGGAGTAATATAGGAATTCACCGCTGAGAGAAAATTATTTCAAAAATACTTTTTCTTTCAGAAAAGAATTTAGGTGTTTACAAGATTATTTGTTTATGATAAGATGTAATCCTGTCCTTAACGAAAAGAAATTATGTTGAAAAAATAATTTTGAAAAAAGTTATTGACAGACAAAAAGAAAATTGTTACGATAATAAATGTGACTTTTGAAAAAT
>NZ_BCVG01000033.1 GCF_001591625.1 Metabacillus fastidiosus NBRC 101226 | reverse complement strand
CAGTTAGATCTCCCACTTCGCTTCCTCGAATTGCTGGAACTTTGAAATGGGGGTCTTACTGCCCGTTAATGCTGGGATAAAACTCTTCCCTAAGCAAAAAAGCATCCAGTTCTTTGGATACCCTTTCTTTCATAATTAATTAATGTCCAATATAAATCTACCTATCCTTCTAACCAGCCAAAAAAGGATTCTAAATGGCAGGAGAATTAATTCAGGTACCCAGTCCAGTACATCCAGCAGAAAATCCCCAAATGTATAACGATCACTGTTCTTCCTGTTCTTCCTGTTTTTCTGTCTTTTTTCTTTCTTCTCCCGCCACCATTCTTTCATTTATTCGCTCTCCTTATATATTCAAATAAAACTTTCTTTCTACAAAACTCAATATAAAACATGAATTTGATTTTCTTCTGATTCCTTCAATCATCATACCATTTTTTGTATTATAATAGCCTATTTCAAAAAATTCAAAATGCTAATTCTTACTTTTTCAAAAAACGATTGATCAATTACAGTATTTTAAATTTTATACTCTTATTGCCAATTTTATTATACAATAGGTATTATTACCTATTACTTAATTATTAATAGAAAGCGGTGTAAGAAGATGTTAAAAAGTTTGTTTCAAAGAATTTTATCTAAAAACTCTGCTAATGGAAGAGGAAGTACAGCTGTTATGATGCAGCCTCAAAAAATCTATCTTTTCGAACCGAATCAAGCAGAACTGGAAAATATATTGAACTCCCCTATGCCGGCAGGTAAAGCTCCCGGCTATGTTTATTTTGTACAAGAACATATGAATGGCAGTTTCAAAATAGGAAAAACAAAATATATTGAAAAAAGAATGAATGTTTTTGGTGTTAAATTACCTTTTGAACACAAACTTGTCTATCTTATTAAGACTGGAAATCATCATCAGACGGAGGCTTCATTTCATCGCCATTTCTCCGCTAAACGCTTGGAAGGTGAATGGTTCGCTCTTAATAAAGAAGATATTAATTGGATTAAAAAAGGAAACTACACATTTAAAATTAATCAATCTATCAAAGATAATGTAGGATTTAACAATTATGAGATCGATGATGATAGTATGCCCTTAACAATAAAACAGATTGAATATGCCAAATCGTTGATAAAGAGGCTTGAAAAAGACTATAAATTCATATCGGATTATTCATCACTCACACAAAAGGACTTGAACAGATTAAGCGGCTATTTTAGATATAAAAATATCGGTGCTATAAATAATCTCGTTAAAAAAGGTGTATTGAAATTAAAATGACCTCCTTAACAAAGAGAGATCCTCACTTATCGTGAGGACCTCTCTTTGTTAATTATACATTTCCACACTTTTAGCAGGAGAATATGTTATTTTATACTTACCGTCAAGCTCTTGCTTTGCCTTTTCGGCTAAGGCTGCCCCGGCTTGATTAAATTCCTCTTCTAATTGTATTGCACCGGGAAGTAATGTATCGTTTTCCCAATCAATCCATTCTCCGTACTGTACGATCCATGACGACAGCTCTTTTGCTAATTCATCTGAAATCGGTAAGCGCTCCATCTCAAGATTACAGTAGCATATATTACACCAGAACGGATCTGCACCTATATCTCCTTCTATTTTTAAATCATTTGTTTTCCCGCTCTCACAGCAACATTCCATTATATTCTCTCCATCCATTATTACTTTCTAAGTAATCCATATCCCCCGTGAACAAGGCGGACATCCGATACAGTAATAAGCGCCTTTTCCACTTTTTCTCTAATATCATGAATCACTTTATCTTTCATTTTTCTCTTCAAGTGAAGAATTAAAATATTTTTACTTGTGTCTCTTCCTTCTCCTTTTAAAATTGTAACTGCTACTTTTTGTTTCCGCAAATGTTCTGCCAGTTCAGGTCCGACGGTTTCTTCTACAATGACCTGGATCGTAATTAAACCAATCGGTAATTTTGTTTCAAGAATTAATCCAAAGTAGTTTCCGATCGCAAATCCGATTGCATATACAACCATTTTATAAGGGTCTTCGCTAATTCCAATAATAACGACGCTTACGACTTTCAGCCAAATAAGGACTTCTACAAACCCAATAAGTGATGCGTAGATTTTCTCTCCTTTTGAAATAAAGACAGTACGGATTGTCGCCAACGATACTTCAACAACTTTTGCCAACAAAATAATGAGATAACCAAGATAATCCAAATCCATAGGCATTTCCTCCAAACATCCTGCTAATTTGAGTATTTTCTAGTATCTTTTATCCTTTTTCCGTATATCTTTACCCTAAAGTTCTCGCTTTTTATCATAAATCTAGTTCTTCCACTTAATATTTAACAAAGTATAACTTAGAAAAGCGCTGTAAGAGGAAATCTTGTAAGATATCTGGTTATAAAATTATTATTTACTACCACTAGGCAAATGCTGTTAAATTTCAATACTGATAATTAGGTAAAAGGGAACATCTTTATTGTTGAAAATTCCCCTTTTTTAATGTTCCCAGCCAAACATCCCCGACATTCACCTTATAAAGAATGTCATCTCCATAACTGAGTTTGACCTTTTCAACTTTATAAGATTTATTTATTATTTCATTTACTTCATCTTTTGTTCTAGACTCTAATACTATATCTTCTTTTAATTCCTTTCCCCAATATATTTCAGCAGCAATATGAGATTCCCAATCAAATAAAGTTAATTTATCGGCTAATGATTCATATTTATGAATTGGAAATGTCTTTGTAACAAGGTTTTTATCAAACGTTTCATCATAAGTATTTATACGATCTCTGTAAGAGAAAACAATTTGCGAGTTTATAAAATTTGGTTCATATAGCCAGATCTTTAAATAAAAGTCTTCATTTCCCCCTGTCATTTTTTCATACCAGTTCATGTATACATTCAGCATTTCGTCTAATAGTAAACGGTTATACCAATTAGGAGGGTTTCTGCGAACTAAAGCATAAAAGGGATGAATCCACAGCTTTGCATAATCCCTTTCATACTCCCGAATATGATCCATATCTAAATCGATTACACTTTGTTTCCATCTCTCTATCTTTCTCTTATGTCTTTTCCAGCCTCGAATTTTCTTCTTTTTAGAATGATAAAACTCTTTCATCAACACACATCCTTTAACATTTACAGAAGCATTTCCATTTAAAATGTTTGTTTAAAACAAAAACTGTGACTATTAATCTATTCATCACAGTTAATCAGTTTCTTCTATTATTTATTATCTCCGATCCGTTTTCTCAGGCGGCAGAAGATACTTAGTAAAGTATGCTCCTAATATTAAGAAAACAATAGTCAGCCCCCAACTTATTATTCCTCTGAAATGGAACCAGTAAGCAAAAAGATTCGTAATCGCAATAAGTAAGAAACAGATAGGTGATAAACTGCTTTTTATCCCGGTTACTCCTGTCTCTTTTCTTTTCTTAATATGATAATAGATAGAAATAATAAGTGCGATTACAACAACAATTGACAGTATAGTATCAAGCAACCAACTCACCTCAACAGCTTTAAAATCTCCATTGCTGTTTCATCAAGTTCTTCCAGCTTTTCTCCATCTGTAGGTTCTTCCGCAAGCCTTATTAATTCTGCTTGAAATTGTTTTATGACAGAGAGCGGCAATTCTTTCATCAACACTTCTAAGCACCAGTACTTCCATATATCATCTTTTTCAGCTAAAATATCTTTTATAAGAGGGACAATTTCATTCGGGAATGTTAATAAAAGCTCGGCAATATCGTGTGCAATTGGCCAGTTCATATCCTGCATCCATTCTATTAGAAAGGGCAGCAGGGGTAAAATCTCTTTACTCTCTCTTCTTTTTAATTCATTTACCCTTTCGAAATCATGCTTATGCCTCGGCAAATAGCTTTCATATTTCTTCATTTGATCCGCTCAAAATCTTTGCTTAAACATGCTTGTTTCAGCCTTTTATGCTTTAAAAGATACCGAATATCAGCCGGGTTATCATAAGAAAGCTGGATATGGAAGTAGTTTATATACTCAAGGATGGCAAAAATATAAATAAACCCTGCAATGGACAATCCGCCTGATGGGAGTGAGGGATAATATGTAAAAAAGTCAATAAAAAAACTGACGGGTATAATTATAATAAGCCAAATGTTCCATCTCTTTAATTTTTCTAACCGCTGAACAATCTGGACAGGAGTAACAGAAATATTCTCTTTTCTTAGCCGGTTCCATTTTGAATACCAATACATACTCCCCTGTACTAAAAGAAACTCTAAAAGAAAAAACGAACACCAGAAAGAATAAAGGGAATATAATTTCAAAGAAGGATAAACCTTATTTAGCAGGAAGCTTAGGAAAATAAACATAATTACTGCAAAAGACTCACCTGTAAATAAATAATGAAATCTTTTTTCTAAATGTACTTTCAAGATAATTACCTCACTTATAATGCACTCTTTATTGCTGAGCTTTCAAACTTTTATTCTATTATTTTACATTTTAAAACAATGCATAAAAAAAGCCAACAGCATCCTGTTGACCTTATCATTATTTAATACTTTCTAACGCCTGTTTTACAGTAGCAAAAGAATCGCCTTCATAGTTGATTCCGCGCTGAACAATCGCCTGTGCCAATTCGGGGCGCAAGCCTGTCGTAATAAAATGGATACCCATTAAACCAATTGTGCTTCCTATTTGATGAAGATGTTGTGCCACTTCTTCATTAATGGTGAAAATACCTGAAAAGTCAGCAATGACGTGATCAACATTTAATTCTGCTATTTTCGGAATGACATGATCTATTATATGGCTTAACCGGTAACAGTTCATATCACCAACTAAAGGAAGGACGACAATACCGTCTTTAACAGGAACGATTGGCGCTGATAATTTCGCCAGCTCTTTTTGTGTTTCTTCTTTAAATTGATCAGAAAAACGTTCAAAAGCAAAAACAGTTTCATTTAAACTGACATCCAGCATATTATTTATTCTTTTAATAATAAACGCATTCTCTTCTATAGAAAGCTTAAGCTCTATACTAATACGTGTTAATATTTCAGTAAGGACATCTCTAGTCACCGGATAACGTACAACGATTTCTGAAATTTTTCCGTTATTTGTCATTTGCATAGCCGCATTCTGCTTGCTCCAATTAATAAGTTCATCTGGAACTGTATTTTCATCTCCATCTACCAATGATTTCCCAAAAAAACCAAAAAGCGCTGTATATAGAGATAGAGCTTGTTCCTTTTCCCACTCTGGAATATTCAGTTTCATCCTGAAAAGGACAGCTTCCACTACTTCTGTAGATAGATTCTCTGTATTGCCGCTAATATAATTAGAAAAGTTTTCAAATGACTGCATTCATACTCACACCTTTTTCTATACGGAGTTATTTTATTATAACTTAAAAGAATGGAAGTTTCATGGTCATTATGGCCCTTATCTTATTTTCATAGTTTCAACTATTCCATCTTGTGTTAATATGAAAGAATAGGAAAATTTTTAGGAGAGTTCAATGAAATATACAGGTAGATTATCTTTATTGTTAATTGTTGTTGCCTTTACCCTGTTTCAAATTTTTGTAACAAAGGACCCTTTAAACGAGCAGGCATTTGATACACTCATTTCCGCTATTATTGCATGGTTCGTTGGAAAGCAATACGATAAAATGCGATTTTATGCTGAAAAGGATTTCCTTACTGAACTTTACAATCGCAGATTCACAAACAAATTTTTTTCAAAGCTCAAAAAGAAAGCTGATAGCAATAAACTGACATTAGGGGTTTTCATGATTGATATTAACAATTTCAAGCAAACAAATGATAAATACGGTCATGAAACCGGAGATAAGGCATTAAAACTTCTTTCAGAGACTATCAGAAAAAACATAGAAAAATCGGATATCGCTATTAGATGGGGCGGAGATGAATTTATGATTTTAATCCCTGCTGTAACGCCAGAACTTGCTGATAAAATGATCACACAAATTAATAATGAATTTGTAATGTCCATTAATAAAGATTGGACGATAGACAGTGACTTTGGCTTATCAGCTGGCTTGGCAATGTATCCTGCTGATGGTGAAAACATTGGAGATTTATCTAATATCGCTGACAGAAGGATGTATACAATTAAATCAAATTCAAAAAACATAGATTAGGATACAGTAAGACCGTTCCTAATCTATGTTTTTTGTTTTATTTTTTAGTCTCCGCCACCCCCGCATCCACTGCCACAGCTGCTTCCGCACGAACTGTCATTACTTCCTGATGAACAGCTTCCACCAGCAGAGGAACTTGATTTCGAATCAGCAGGATCTAATGCCTGCATATGAAAATGAAAATCCTCAGGATCAGAGATAGAATAAAAAATCATTGCCTGTGTTAAATAAAGTGCTGATTCCGTATAATTTCTAACACGCTTAAATCCATTCGGGAAATTTTCTTTATTAGTGGAATAAGCAATTTGCTTTTTCAACCTTTCAATAAGAGCAAATACAAGATCTTCATTTGCATTATCCCTGAAATACTTTTTCTTTAGCTCTTCAGAGGATTTCTCCTGTAATTCTTCCATTAAATCCGTATCGAGCGGATTTTTAAAAAATCGTCCCCAAGCAATTGAAGAAAAGTCAGTCATTTGAAAAAGTTCACTGTAAACAAGATCAAACCAAGCTCGTCCATGCGGATCCGGCTCTACTTTATCAGCCGGACTATGATGAAGAAACTCCCCGCAAAACTGATGAGAAAAATCATCATATTCCCTCGTAAACATTATCATCGTATGCCATACTTCATCAACATCTTCACTAAACATAGGTACATTTTTTAAGAGCGAGCACATAATAAAAAAGCGCTGTAATTCCATAAACAGCAAATCATACTCTTTTTCACTCACATGTGGATTATCTTGCAGAAAACGGGCTTTTATTCTCTCTGAAAATGTTTGGCTGATCGCCTTTTCTAAAGAATAGACAGCCCCTTCAAGAGGAAGTTCTTCCTTCACTCCTAACATCTTAGGAACCACAGTGTTATGAATAACTCTTTTTCTCACATTGCCAGGTGCCTTTACAATGACACTAATACCTATAAATACAAAAATAATTAATATTATTACAATAAAATAATACATTTCTTTTTCTCTCCTTTCACAAATTCTACCCCTCCTTTACAAATATTCTTTTAAAAATAAAAAATCCCTCTAATAAAAAAGCTATCCTGCATGGCAGAATAGCTCCTTGTCTTCTATTAATCATCATTTCCCGTCTCTAACTTCATAGTCCGCTTCTGCATATGCTGTAACAGAACCGTCTTTCGGATCATCATTATCGAATTGAACAACCGACACTGTATGTATTCCCTGTTTCAGCATTGCTTCTTCCAAATCTACAGATGTTTGAGCCGATTCTCCAAATTGCTCCTTACGAACATAAGTTTTATCGACATAAACAAAGGATTGCTTGCTTTTATCGAAATTTTCAAGGTCCATTCCAATTTGAATAATGGCATCTTCTTTTGACACATACAGTATTGGTACTTTTCCATCTTCCGACGTACTATTAACAGTATTTAAAGTTATTTTGCTAGTTCCTCCAGCAGGCGTATCATTTGGAAATGGATACATTTCTTTTGTCCGGTCTTCCTTTGCTTCTTCTGTTACTCCACTTTCGACAGTACCGTCATGTCCTTCGTTCGTGCTACAGCCAGACGCAATTATAAAAATAAATGAGAAAACAATCATCATCCATGTTTTAGTAAAATGATTCAACGGGATTCCTCCTTTATATTTCTTTTTTCCATTCACATAAAAGAAAGTTAAAGTTAGAATTCCCAATACAGTTGGAAAATATGTTGAAATACAGTTAAGAACGTTAATCTTTCACACTCTGTTTAAAGCTGTCATAATCCGTTTTAATATAATGAAATAACTTTCCATCCCCGCCGCCGTCCGGATGACTCAGTTTTAGTAATTGTTTATAGACAGCCTGTATTTCTTTTTCACTGACCATTTTTGATAAACCCAGTTTTCTTTTATAATCATTTAATGAATGATTAAACACAGCTTTACTGTTTTCCTTAGAGAATTTTCCATTTAACTTATTACGCAGTTCAACATTTTCTTTTGATAATCTGTTTCTGTCGTCATGTAAATATGTGTTCTCTTTTTTTAATATAGCAATTTCCTTGTTCAATTCTTCGCGCTGCTGAATTAATATTTCTGTTGTATTTTTGTGAAGCTCCTCAATTCCTTTTATTTGATCATCTTTTAATTTTATTTCTATTTTTAATTGCTTGATAATTTCGGTCTTATTCTGCTCCATCCGATATTCGTCAAGTAGTTCTAAAGCTGTATGGCTAATAGGATATTTAGCTTTTTTAACTCCTTTTCCCCCTTCATATTTAATTTTCCCTTCACGGAGCCACTGTCTGACAATTTGAATACTTTCAGCTTCCGTTATTCCCGATTCCCTTAACATATGAAATGCTTCGTCTGTGTTCAAAATAGCTCACCCTTCTCTATTTCATCTATATAAATAGTTAAGAAGTGAGCATCATTTTTTGTACTTCTTCTTAAAATGAAAATAAATATTTAATTTTTGTAAAATTATTGACATATATAAAAATAAAAAGGATAGCCTTTAACGGCTATCCCAATCATATTAAGATTCTGGTTCAAATGTGTTACAATCCGTTTCTTCACTTTTAGAGGCCTCTCTTCCTTTATGACTGACTACATAAATCGTATCTGCAGTACATTTGTTTCCATCGCCCCAATAAGTACAGTTACTTACCTCGCAAAGAACATGTTGAGTCATAAATATCAATCCTCCTCTTTTTTATCATTCGGGTATTTAAAGTGAATGATATTATTTCTATACCCTGTCTGAAAAAATTAAAACATCGTGAAAGTCTTTTATGCGATCTTGCTTTCCCCTCTTTTAATGGAAATAAATATTAAGTAATAGAATAGAAAAAAACGCTATAACTAAAAAATATAGCGTTTTTTCATTTCTTTCCTCTATAAATTATTCCTTCACAAACTCCCTCGTACTTCTCACCGTATCAATCGGTCTCACCAATTTCTCGATTTCTTCTCTTTTTGGTTCTAAAAATGGTGGCAGCGATAATTTTTCTCCGAGTGTTTCATAAGGTTCATCACCCATGAAGCCAGGGCCGTCTGTTGCAAATTCGAATAAAATTTGTGGTGCCATTCTTGTGTATAATGATTTGAAAAAGAAACGATCTACATATCCGGAAGTACGGAATCCGAAGCTTTGCACCTGATTATCCCATGCATCTAAAGCTTTCCGATCTTCTACACGGAATGCCACATGGTGAACAGTACCAAAGCCCTGTCTCGCATTAGGAAGATCCGTATTATGCTCTGCAATCACTTGAGCCCCGTTTCCGCCTTCTCCTGTTTCAAATAAATGGAATGATTCTTCCTGTCCAATTTCTTTAAATAATAACACTTTTTCCATCATTTCTTTAAAGTAATCAAAATCAACAATACGGATAAAAATTGGTCCTAAACCAGTGATCGCATATTCAATCGGGATTGGTCCCTTCTCCCACGGTGTACCAGAAGCAACACCTTCATTATGTTCATCTGAAATTAACTGATATTGCTGATCATCAAAATCAACGAAAGAAAGTGTCTTTTTGCCGAACTGCTCCTGTATTCCTGTATGCTTTACTTCTAAACGATCGAAGCGGTTTACCCAATAATCAAGTGCTTTATCACTTGGCACACGGAAAGATGTCTTTGAAATTTCATTCGTGCCATGCACTCCCTTTGGAATATTAGGAAAATCAAAAAATGTCATATCTGTACCCGGGCTGCCTTTATCATCCGCGAAGAATAAATGATATGTTTGGATATCATCCTGATTGACAGTCTTCTTTACTAAACGCATTCCTAACACATAAGTAAAAAATTTATAATTTTCCTCCGCACTGCTCGTAATAGCTGTTACATGATGTATTCCTTTTAACTGATCCATTGTATTCCTCCTAATATAAAATATTCTATATTATACTTTTCCCTTTACTCTGAATAGATTACTCTTTTTCTATCAATCATTTTACTTTTAATTAAAATATCTTTATTTCGAGATAAATATACCACCGATCCAATTAGCTGTCAATAATGATCTTTTCACTTATTAGAAAATAAAACAGCCTTTGCTTTTACTTAACAAAGGCTGTAACTCTATTGCACCATTCGTTTCTTTAGCTGAGCAACACGCTCTCTCAAAGCTTTTCCTAATGCTATATTGTTTATATTCTACGGTACAAGTCTCTTTTTTATTAGAATACTTACATCTAAACCATAAAGAAAAAGAATCAAAAAAATGATATCACTTTCGTTTGTTTTTCAATGAGATCTTTTAATTCATTGTATTTATTCCTGCTAAGAGGAAGAATTTTTTCATCGTTTGTTAATTGAATAGAATAGGATCTCGTAAAAGAGTCAGGATAAATTGCTTTAATTTTTTGAACCGGGACTAAAAATGACTGGTGGGAGCGAAAGAAGCCGAAATCGGAAAAAACTGCTTCAAGATTCTGCATCGTTTCGTTCGAATGAAAAATTTCATTATTATGGCAGACAACTGAGATTTTTCTCCCTTGCTTCTCGATATATAAAATGTCATTAACATTAATAATTTGAATTCCGCCGGCGATTTTTATTCCTATCTTCTTCCCTTTTGCTGCAATTCTAGAAGACATCACTTCCCTCACTCTGGTTAATGATTTTTCCAATCGCAATATATTAATAGGTTTCGTTAAAAAATCAATTGGATGTGCTTCATATCCTTCAATCGCAAAGCCCGGATGCCCTGTTACGAAAATAATTAAAATTTGCGGGTATGCAGTTTGAAGATGCTTTGCAAATTCCAAACCGCTAATTCCATCCATTTCAATATCTAAAAAGAGTAAGTCAGCTTCATTTTCTCTTAAAAACCTGATTGCCGCTTCCGCACTATTGCATTCACCGACAATGTTTATAAAGGAAAATGAGGATAAATTCATCTTTAAAGTATCAATACAACTTTGATCATCATCCACTAGTAACACTTTTATACTCAAGGCTATCCACCACCTGCTCGCTTATTTTGCATTATTAATCAGTTACCGGTATCCGGACAATGAAGCTTATATGCCCTTTTTCCATTTGAGGATAAATAATCCCTTTATATTTCATCACGATTTTTTGAACAGTCGGTAATCCCAATCCTTCATGCGTAGATTTAGTTGTATAGCCGATTTGAAAAATATCTTTTAAGAAATTTTCATCCAAATTTGTTGGATTTGAAACAGTTAGTACTATGTATCCTTTTTCATTCGTAATATTCACTTCAATGACAGAATCGATAAACTGATTTCCTTCTGTTTCTTCCATTGCGTTTTGAATCAGATTCCCTAATATTTTATTCATTTCATAAACAGAACATGGCATCGTTCTTAAATCATTGTAAATATAAAAATCCAGCTGGATTCTTTTTTGTGAAGCTAACTCTTGAAATGTGCTTAACATTGCCCCTACGGCAGGATGACCAAGTGGCAACAGGTCATTAATTGATCTCGCTTCATTCACCATATAATCCACATATTCTTTACAAGAGGCGTACTTGCCATTATGAACTAATCCGTAAATTGTATTTAAATGAAGATTAAAATCATGGCGCTGTGAGCGGATAATATTATAAAAAGAGAGTAAATCTTTCTGGTATTGTTTATCTAGAAGAAACTGCATTTTTTCGTTTTTGTACAAAATAACGGCTCTTAAGAAAAAGAGCAGGGACAGACAAATAATAATACTCCAAATTGTTAAAAAAATCCTAAATTCCATTTGTATAAACGACAGCTGGGCAGCAATAAAATACAGTCCAATATTTAAAATAATTAATAGAAAGACAAGAAAATAAAGATAAAAATGATAGGAGATATCTAAATCATTCACTTGCTTTTCAAACAATGATTCTGGAAATAAGACTGGGGCTTTATTATAAATAATTAATGCTATTAATATATTATTTAAAGCAAGAAAAATATCTAAAGAGAACTGAATGCCGAAATCAATATTTATCTTGCTGCTTATTAACAGAATATCGAAAAAATTATGTTCAATTAACCGAATGAAAATTAAATCAAATGTTAACGCAAGAAGAATAGCTGTAACAGTTTGGAAAAATGAAATATTTAAACGAATGAGAATACTAGGAATTATAACTAAAAAAATACCGAAAAATAAAAGATATGAATCAATAATTACATAACTAACATAACTTATAAAACCTATAAAAATACTCAAATATAGAACCTTTTTAAAAACCTTAGCTAATTCAACCCCGGCTAAGGAAAAACCAAGCAACAAAGCTGTATTAATTTCGATTATCCATATGATGATCGAATAATGTGAAGCGAAAAGATTCCACCCCATCTCATCACCCTTATTATATATGAATCTTTTAAATGAACAATTCATCATTTTTATATATTATACATGATGCGTACCACCCCTTCAATCATCTTAAAATAATAGATTATTATTTAATAAAAAAATGCATACCGATATAAATCTCCGGTACACATAATAACTAAACTATCCTTCTTAATCAGCTCAGAGCACTCACTAATTTTTGATTTTTTTCAAATTGGATTTCTACTAAATTACGGTATAAGCTGTTCTTTTTATACAGTTCACTATGCTGGCCGATTCCACTCACTTTTCCTGCATCGATCACTACTATCTGATCAGCCTCTTTCACTGTATTAATATCGTGAGCAATAACAATTGTTGTGCGCCCTTTCATCAATTTTTTCAGCGCTTCTTTTATCGCATGTTCTGAACGGGCATCGATATTAGATGTAGCTTCATCAAGCAGTAAATATTGAGGATTTTTTATAAATGCCCGTGCGATGGCAATCCTCTGGCGCTGTCCTCCGGAAAGTTTGGAGCCGAATTCTCCAACTTCTGTGTTAAATCCATCTGGAAACTCTTCTATAAAATCAAGTGCATCAGCCATTTCCGCCGCATATCTTACTTCTTCATCAGTCACATCATAATCTACTCCATATGTTATATTTTCTCTAATTGTGCCTGATAAAAGCTGACTGCTTTGAGAAACATAGGAAAATGATGCCCGCCATTCATTTAAATGTATTTTCTCAATCGATCTGTCTCCAAGTAAAATATGCCCGACATTCGGCTCGTAAAAGCGCTCTAGTAAATTAAAAATAGTCGTTTTCCCACCGCCGCTTGGTCCGACAATTGCAGTTAATTTTCCATTTGGAATTGTAAAATCAATATTTTTAAGCACATTTTTATCTTCATAGCTGAAGGTAACATTTTGCAGCTTTATATCACCATTCGATTGATTAAGTGCTGAAACAAAACTTTCCTCGCGTTTGACCAATTCACTTTTCGAATCCAAAATAGCGGAAATTCTTTCAGAAGCTCCTTTTGCCGCCTTTATACCTTGCCAGAATAAACCATACTGAAGTACATTACTATAAGTAAAACCAATATACATATAGAATGCCACTACTTCACTTACTTTTATTTCCCCTTTATTCGCTAAAATCCCTCCGTAAATAAGTATAATCCCAAGAATAATAGCATGAACGCTTTGCATGAGCGGTTCGGCATAAAGATCAACGAATGCTCTTTTTCGATCTGCTGTATACTGCTGCTGAATCATTTGGTCCCCAAGCTCTGACTCCTTCTTTTCCTTTCCAAACGCTTTGATTAAACGGATTTTTGGAAGTCTTTCAGCAAAATAAGCGTTAAGCCCAGAGTATTTTGTTTGTACGCCATTCTGTGTTTTTTGCGTAAAATGTCCGACAACAGCTGACACAATTAACATATAAGGGATAACTGGGAGCAGTGCCAATGTCAGCTTTGCATTCATCCCATACATAATAAGAAGAGATCCTATAAAGCCATAAGTTGAATTTATAACTGTTTTGAACTGAGATATGACACCATCTATAAACTTTCCATCAGATGTTACTCTTGTGATCAGCTGTAATGACGGCTTTTTGATGAAAACGGACATTGGTATTTTAATAAATTTTGTCCAAATTGTTTTTTGAATACTGCGCAATGTCTTCGGTGCGGTAATAGCAAAAAAGAAAGCGGAAGTACTTACAATAATTGCTGATACTATCGACCACCCGACATAGGACATAATCAGTTTATTATCAAATATCTGTCCCTCCATTATTTGCTGTGCAACGAGCGGCAGTCCTAATGCAATCGTCGTTGAAACAATCATTGCAACGAGACCTAAAATATAGTAACCCCATGGTAATTTCGATTTGAATATAAGCTGAAAAAACTCTTTCCATCCGTGTTTCCTAGCTTCAGGCATGCAGTTCCCTCCTATTAAAATTAAAATGACTAAAACTAACTCGCTGAAGATTCAACATGAAGTTTAACGAATAATTTGTATAAAGTATTTATTTCCACTAACTCTTCATGTGTGCCAACTCCGTCAATTTTCCCTTCATCGATAAGAATGATCTGGTCAGCATCTTGTATTGTTGATAAATCATGAGCAATAATAACCACTGTTCTTCCATCTATTAAACGGTTAATTGCATCTTGGACAGCTTTCTCTGATCGGCTATCCAGACTTGAAGTCGGTTCATCGAGCAATAAAAACTGTGAATCTCTTAAAAGTGCTCTTGCAATAGCAATTCGCTGACGCTGTCCTCCAGACAGCTTTGCCCCGCTTTCGCCTACTTCTGTCTCAAATCCATCAGGAAGCTCTTCAATAAACTGTAAAGCACTCGCTGCTTCAGCGGCTTCAATTATTTCTTTCTCACTTACATCCCTTTTCACTCCGTAAATAATATTTTCCCGAATCGTCCCGGACAACAACAGGCTGTCTTGTGCTACGTAACTGTATGCATTTCTCCAATCTTCTAAATTATATTGTTCAATTGGAGTACTTCCGAGCAGAATTTCCCCTCTGCCTGGAGAATAGAATCGTTGAATAAGAGACATGATCGTTGATTTCCCCCCGCCGCTTGCCCCGACAATTGCAGTCACTTTACCATGCGGAATTGTAACAGTAATATCTTCTAGTACATGGGTGTCGCCATAGCTGAAAGACACTTCTTCAAAAATGAGATCATCATCTATTTTTGTTAATGGTTTTCCTTGTTCATAGTCTTCCAGAGGGCTGTCAACGAGAGCAGCAATTCTCGAAGTAGCACCTTGGCTTACTTTCAATTGAATATACATTCTGTTGTAGCTTTCTAACTCTACCCAAAGGAATGCTACATACATATTAAAAGCGATCCAAACATCAATTGTAATGTCTCCTTTGGAAACAAAATAGATTCCTAAAACGATGACTAAAATCGTTTGAATCAAATTCATAAATACTACTAAAGGTGTTTCAATCCAATTAATAATTGCTCTTCTCATGGAAGCTTTATAATAGCTTTGAATATTAGCTTCTCCTCTTTGTTCTTCTTTTTTCTCTGTAACAAATGATTTAATAAGCGGGATACTTACTAATAGTTCTGATAAAAACTGCGTCAATTTCGCAAGGCGATCATAGGCGATCTTATTGGCGCGGTAATTCCACTTCCCGTATACAATCATTGTAATGACATAAATCGGTGCAAAAATTAATACACTTAGTCCGAGCTTCCAATCATAAGAAAATAAAATAGCAATTGTCCCTGCTGTTGCATAAACAGTTGATATAGCGGAAGGGAACAAACTGCCAAGCACCTGGCTTATTTGGGCCGTATCAGTTGCTGTTCGGCTGACCATTTCACTCGGTTTAACTTCATCGTACAAATGAAGCGGTGAACGCATTAATCGTTTCCAAATTAAACTCCTGTAGCTGACATCGATCTTATAAATGACAATTTTATTAATATATCGTACAAATCCGGACATAACTGTCTGTAAAACGATAATTCCCACTGCTGTGTAAACAACTGTTTTCGATATATCTCCAGCCATAATTTTCTGTGTATATTGAGGAAACAGTAAAGATAATGTTGATTGCCCTATTAAAGCAGCCGTTATAATAATAAGCCAGACCCACGGTACTTTCGCTTTAAAAACGAGTCTAAAATATGCTTTCCAAATTTCTTTTCTGGCCTTTTTTTTCTCATTTTTCATCATGAAAGCATCCTCTCTAGAATACTATTTTTCTTATTATTCAGAATATTTGTTATAGATTTCCTGAAATTGATAGAGCATTCACTTTAATGGAAGGAGAAGAGATTGTTCCCCTAATTTGCAAATCATTAGCAACTCTATCAATATTATTTAATAGTTCAAAAAAGTTTCCCGAAACCACTATTTGATTAACCGACCTGATAATCTTCCCGTTCTGAATTAAAAATCCGATTGCAGAAAGAGAGAAATCTCCTGAAATTCCATTAATACCTGAGTTTAATCCTCCAAGCTCTACAATCATTATCCCCTCTTCCACTGTTGCAATGAGATCTTTCAACGAAGCTTTCCCAGGTTGAAGATACAAATTAAACGGTCCTATAGATATAGTTGAACGGTAACTGGATTTCCTTGCATTTCCTGTAGACTCTATTTTGTCTGTCAGAGCTGTCTGTCGATTATGAAGAAACGTAAGCAATTTTCCATTTTCAATTATTTTTTTCCTCTTAGTTGCATATCCTTCCGAATCGAACGTTGCATAACCTGGTGCTTCGTCCATTAACGGATCATCTATAAACGTTATATTATCGCCCGCTACCTGTTTATTGATTTTATCCTTAAATTTTGAATATCCCTTTTGTACAGCTTCCGCACTGAAAAGACCTGTGTAGGATGCCAGCAATTCGGCTGCTGCATC
The DNA here is from genome assembly GCF_001591625.1 of Metabacillus fastidiosus NBRC 101226. Taxonomy (GTDB): domain Bacteria; phylum Bacillota; class Bacilli; order Bacillales; family Bacillaceae; genus Metabacillus; species Metabacillus fastidiosus. Next base: position 16,529 of record NZ_BCVG01000033.1, on the reverse strand, counting down.
GAATCGGAAGATAACAGGATAAACAGCGGTTTCTATTGATCTTGCCCCTAATTTAGAAACTGCTTCATAGACTGCTCTTTTTGCTATTTTATTAAAATTTAGTTTAGAAAAATCAGTACTGGTAAAATCAGATTCTCCGCCTGTTGCCGTCTGTTCTCCATCATTTGCTAACACAGACAGATTCGCTGATATAAAAGCAGTTTTTTTATAGCAATTAAGACCTTTCGTATTTACAATCATTACTTCACTTTCACTTTTGCTTACTCCGCAATATGGAACAGACTGTACTCTATCGTCAGCAGTAAACGCAGCTTTCTCCATATTCATCGCAAATTCAATTAATAGATCCGGATCAATATTCCCAAGAGCTTCCGGGAAATCTCTTTCTTTCTCGTAAAAAGCAGAACCTTCAAAAAGACTCTCTTCCCCTTTCTTTTCAAGAATTCCCGCATTATTAGAAGCTTCCTCCAACAAAAGGCTGATAGATTCCTTCTCTATTTTTTCTGCATAGGAATATCCCATTTTCCCATCGAAAAGTCCTCTAAAAGATATCCCTCCCTGTTCAGCAATATAGTATTCATCTATTTCACCATTAAAAACTTTAATAGCAGTGGCTTTACTAAAAGAATAGTAAACTTCTATTTCAGAAAAGCCGGTTTCCAATCCTTTTTGGAAGAGCTCGATTTGAAATTCTTTTATATCCATCTATTACATTTCCCCCCTTCCGCCAACTGTCAGCTCGGACACTCTTATCATCGGCTGGCCGACCGTGACTGGAACCGTACCGCTGCTTGCTCCGCACATACCAATTCCAAGTCCTAAATTATTACCGACCATATCAATTTTCTTTAATGTGTCAATTCCTTTTCCTATAAGGGTTGCCCCTTTAATTGCTTCCGCTATTTTTCCATTTCGAATCATATACCCTTCACTTATTGAAAAATTATAATCACTTGTTGCTGGATTAACAGAGCCTCCTTCTAAATACTTCGCATAAATTCCGAACTCCGTATTTGAAACGATGTCTTCTGGTGCAGAAGTTCCAGGTGCAATAAATGTGTTATTCATTCTTGAAACCGGAGCATACTTATAAGATTCACGCCTTCCTGAACCAGTAGGCACCATTCCCATTTTCAAGCTTCCTAACCGATCAATGAGATACCCTTTTAAAATACCATTCTCAATCAACAGATTTTTCTTCGTCTTCGTTCCTTCATCATCAATGTTCAATGAGCCCCACGCATTCGGAATTGTTCCATCGTCAAAGGCGGTTACAAGCGGTGAAGCAACATGTTCATCAAGTTGATCTGCAAATACCGAAGCCTTTCTCGCTACAGCGGCTGACTCTAATCCATGACCACACGCTTCATGGAAAATAACACCTCCAAACTCATTATCAATAACAACCGGAAAATTCCCGGCCGGGGCCAAATCCGCATGTAATATCGTTTTCGCACTGCGTGCAGCTTCTCTCCCATAAAATTCAATATCGAGTTTTTCCATATATTCCAGCCCTGAGAAAGAACCTGGACCGAGAAAAGCAGTTTCCTTATCCCCATGAAACTCTGCAACTGCACCTATTCCGAGACGGTTGTAGCTTCTTTGATCTTCCGCCAGCAAACCTTCCGAATTAGCAATTAAAATATTCTGAACAGAATCTGAATAAGAAATCATTGTTTGGGAAATGATAGAATCATATTCTTTTGCCGATTCATGTGCACGTCTCATCCATTCTACTTTTCTCTTTTTTGAAACAGCATGAGGCATGACAGCGATTTTGTGCTTATCGTCTATTATGGACCTGCGCAAATCAAATGTTATATTTCTCCTGTTTCCGCGAATCGCTTGTGAAGCAGCTCGAGCAACACGAATTAAATTATCTTCTCTCGCATCATTTGTGTAAGCATAAACGAAAAACTCTCCTTTTATTATGCGGATACCGACTCCAAAATCCCGTCCGGAAACGACTTTTTCTACCGTACCTCCAATCATATTTAGAAATGTTCCCCTCTTATCTTCTACAAATATTTCCGAGAAATCTCCACCCGTTTCAAGAGCAGCGTGAAGGACTCTTTCTGTAATTGCTTCCTGCAGCATAGTACCTCCTCCACTCTTTCTTATTTAATATCTAATGCCTCTAAAAGCTCCTCTTTCGGATAGGACCCAATGACCATTTTTACAATCTCTCCTTTTTTAAAAAGAAACAATGTCGGAAAACCCATTACATCATATTTCTTTACTATGTCATTGGAATTCTCGATCAGTTCCTCTATTCCCACATAAAACTTTTTAATTTTCAAACTTCCTTCCAGCTCAACTGCCAGTTCCTCCAATATAGGAGCAATGACCTCGCAAGGACCGCACCCATCTGTATAGAAATCTACCAAAACAGGAATAGTCTCGTTAAGAACTTCCTGCTTAAAATTATCTTTTGTTATTTCTTTTACAACTGCCATTTATAAATGCCTCCATTTCAATTACTGATTAATAACATAATTCTTATCTGTTAAGTAAGTATTAAGATACATTACTGCCTCATCTATTTCAATATAGGATGTATAAGATGGTCATTTCTTTGCTTATTTGGTACATATTTATGTTTTTCAAAGCTCTAATAAAGTGAAACTTCCATCAGTGGGGGTTTTTCTCATTCCCCACTAATGGTTAGCTGAGGCCTGCACGATGCGGATCACACATACGTTGCTCGCGTGAAGTGGGAGTCTTACTGCCCGTTAAGGCTGGGATAAAAATAACATTCTTAAGGAATATTAAGTGTTAAAAAGCGAGGAATAATGATGAAAAAGCTTTCCTTAGTCTTATTATGCTTTCTTGTTTTAATTGCTCCATCAAAAGTTTCGGCAAAGCAGAATATACCGATCTTAATGTATCATTCGATTGATGAATTTAGCGGACACGGCTCTAAAAATTTATATGTTTCTCCGGAAAATTTTGAAAAACAAATGAAATATTTACGTGATCACGGTTATACACCATTAACTTTTGAAGAATGGGAAAAGATACATATTGTAAAAAAACCGGTCTTTATTACTTTTGATGACGGCTATAAAAATAATTTAAATGCCGTTGCTGTTTTTCGAAAACTAAAAAACAAAGATTTTAAACCAAAAGGAACTATTTTCGTTATTTCTGATTTCATTGGCCGCTCTAACCGCTTATCAAAAGCCGATCTGAAAATATTAGCTAATTCCGGCTTCATTTCTATCCAGTCTCATACTGCTGTACATCCCGATTTAAGGAAAATAACAAATTATGAATATGAGCTGAAGAAATCAAAGGAAAAAATTCAAAAGATAACCGGCAAACCTGTCATTGCACTTGCTTACCCTTATGGATTTTTCAATAATAAAGTTGTGGAAGAAACGAAGAAATATTACACATTCGGACTGACAACAGTCCCTGAGCTGTTTTCCGAGAAAAATATGGACAATGAGCTTTATCTTTTACCAAGACTTCCTATTGAATATTCAACAACTCTCGACGAATTCGAGAAAATGCTTAACAATGAAAAAACCTCAACTCCTTAAAGGAATTGAGGCTTTTACTATTTTAGATGATGCGAGTTATAACAACACCATTGATTTGTTTAATTGTTTCTTCTAATTTAGGACCAATCTCGCCATTCACTTCATTATCGATATCGATCATTGTATATGCATATTCCCCGCGGCTTCTGTTCACCATGTCAGCGATATTTAACTCATAGCTTGAGATCGCCTGTGTAATTTGTCCAACCATGTTTGGAACATTTTTATGGAATACTGCCACACGTGCTTTTCCTGTATAAGGAAGGTTCGTGTTCGGGAAGTTTACTGAGTTTTTAATATTTCCTGTTTCTAAAAATTCCTTCACTTGGTATGCTGCCATTACTGCACAGTTTTCTTCTGATTCTCTTGAAGAAGCACCAAGATGTGGGATTGGAACAGTATTTTTCATTTTCATTACAGTTTCATTCGGGAAGTCTGTAATATATTTGCCGACTTTTCCGCTCTCAAGTGCAGCTTCCATATCTGTTTCATTCACAAGTTCGCCACGTGAGAAGTTTAAAATATAAGCGTCTTCTTTCATAATAGCGAATGTATCTTTATTAAACATTGCTCTTGTTTCATCTGTTAATGGAACGTGTACAGTAATATAGTCAGCATTAGCAAATAATTGTTCAATTGTCATCGCACGTTGTACAGTGCTAGATAAATGCCAAGCTGTATCAACAGAGATGAACGGATCAAATCCGATTACATCCATTCCTAAAGCAAGTGCATCATTCGCTACAAGTGCACCGATCGCACCTAATCCGATTACACCTAATGTTTTCCCTTTAATTTCTTTTCCGACAAATTGCTTCTTCCCTGCTTCTACAAGCTTCGGAATTTCTGCTCCTTCATTTTCTAATGTTCTTGCCCAAGCTACACCGGCAAAAAGATTACGAGATGAAGCGATTAATGTCGTTAAAATCATTTCTTTTACCGCATTCGCATTAGCACCTGGAGTATTGAAAACAACGATTCCCTGTTCTGTACATCTTTCAACTGGAATATTGTTAACACCAGCACCAGCACGTGCGATTGCTTTTAAATTATCACCGAACTCCATTGCATGCATATTAAAGCTGCGAAGAACGTAAGCATCAGGATTTTCACTGTCATTGTCAACAGTAAAGTTGCCTTTATTGAATACATTTAGACCGCTTTCTGCAATATTATTTAATGTTTTAATTGTTTTTACTTTGTCTAAAGTCGTTGTGCTCATATTGTTTGCCCCTCTTTTTTATAATAATTTTTTAAATTCCTTCATTCATAAATAAAATGGCAATCGAGGAAAAACGTCGCTATTAAAATTTCATAAAAACTTACACTCTCTATCATAATATAATTTCACCATAATATCGACTATTATTTCCTCTTAACAAACAGAAAGAGGTAAGGGAAAATTCCCTTACCTCTGCCCAGGCGAACGGCTTCGACACTATATGCTCCCTCACGGTTATCCGTGTTTCGCCAGTTACATATAGTCTTTTGATTTGATTTCATTCTATCAGATTGTTACATGATCTTCAAGCTTTATTTGAAAGTTATTTTGTTGGAGTTTTTAAAACTGAATGGCATACTGAAGAGTCCCGCTTTGTTGTTGCTATTTTTACAATGATAATAACTATACCTTTTAGAGAAAAGATGTACCTGTTTAAAGAAAGTTATACCATTCCCAAAAAAGTTGCACCTGTTTATTCCTTTGATTATCAACAATAAAATCTTAAAAAAAATAAAATAGTTGTTCAAAAACATGGAATGAAATTGAATTTTCACACCATGTTTTCTTGTTTATTTGTATAATGAAAGCACGAATATTTCAAATGACAACATGCTTATAAAAAAGGAGTTAATATGCAAACGGTAACGGCATTATCTAAAAAATCATGGTTTATAGGGAGTTTAGTTGTTATTTTTGTGGTCTTCATCTTATGGAACATCCCAATCGAGAAAAGAAAATACGGACTCTCTCAAAGTAGTTTAGTAACAGACTATACCGGCCTTCTTCCTGAACGTGTTGAAAGAGTAGTTAAAGCAGAAAATCGCACTGAATTACAAAATATTGTAAAACAAGCAAACAAAAATGGTCAGCAAATTTCAGTTGCCGGATTACAGCACTCACAAGGAGGCCATACGTATTACAAAGATAGTGTCGTTCTTGATATGCGGACATTCAACAGGATATTAGAAATTGATGAGCTGGAAAAAACCATTCGTGTAGAAGCTGGAGCAACATGGGAAGATGTCCAAGAAGCCATAATACCTTATGGTTTAGCTTTAAAAGTGACTCAATCCCAGTCAATTTTTACGATAGGAGGTTCCCTTTCAGTAAATGCTCACGGGCGAGATATTCGCTTTGGTCCAATGGCGGGAACAGTAAAAGAAATGACGTTATTAACCCCTACAGGAGAAATAAAGAAAGTAACCCGAGATAACTCAGAGGAATGGATGAAGTACGTGTTTGGCGGATATGGATTATTCGGTGTGATTTTAGATGTGACATTGGAATTAACGGAAAATGACATATACATCATCCATACAGAAAAATTGAAAACAGATGAGTATGAATCCTACTTTAATAATTTATTAGATCATAATAATACCGCTATGCACTATGCAAGAGTTAGTGTTGCTCCAAGTTCCTTTTTAGACGAAATGTATGTAATTAATTACAATTACACAGGAAAACAGGATGATAAAACTTTACTCAAAGAAGAACAAGGTGTTCGGCTAACTAAGCTTGCACTTGATCTAGGTAGACAGGGTGGATTTTCAGAAAATTTTTTTTGGGAAACTCAAAAACTATATATTGCTTCAATAGATGAGAAAAAGACTACTCGAAATAATGCTATGCGCTCGGAATCCACATTTATGGAATTTACTAAGCCTGGTCGGGTCGAAGTGTTGCAAGAGTTTTTTGTTCCAGTTCATTCTTACGAAGAATACATAAATGATTTAAAACATTTGCTCTCAGCTAACGACAAAAATGATGATTTTAAAGTCCATAATATAACAGTAAGATATGCTGCTAAAGATAACTTTACGACTTTGAACTATGCCAAGGAAGATATGTTTGGTTTGGTCGTATTAATTCAACATGGATTAAAAGAAGAAGAGATTGCTAATGCCACAGCAATTATCCAGGATTGGACCAACTTAACCCTTGAACATGGAGGAACCTATTACCTACCTTATTATCGTTATCAAACAAAAGAACAATTCATGGAGTCTTATACTGGATGGGAAAAATTCCAGGAAGAAAAATTACGAAGAGATCCAAATGAAGTCTTCCAGAATTTATTTTATGATTATTACATAAAGTGAAGGAGCGCAGCATGAATAATAAAAGTGAACGGTATATACCTCTTGTTATTACAGTTGGACAGGTCGCTATTTTTCCATATTATATAATTTGGTTAAAAGAAGTATCTTTGACTTTCACCTTATTTGCTTGGTTTTTTGCTATATTTTCTTTTGCGGCTGCTTGGGGTTACCGAATCTTTCAGTCGAAAAAGAATAAGCATAATTCTTACATCTCTTTTATTTACGCAGGAATGGGATGTGTGTATATACTTATTGGCTGGATAAAGAATTCATTTGAAAGCCTTCCCTATGTTGTCCTCCCATTGCAAGTTATCTTAGGATTATTACAGGGTTACTTTCGTGCCTGGCATATTGAACAGAAAAATTATCGTTTACACACTGTTCATCATTATTTAATTGTCGGTTTTATGATGATTGGTTTTTCCTTTGTTAAAATAATTTCTCCAGTTGTCTTTATTACTATTTTTGGGCTCTTATTGTGTATGTGTGGCTTTTGGGATTTTATTAGAAAAAAGAAAGCTGAACTTATCTAGTCTAGGAGGTAGACTACGTTAATATTGTTCCTACAAAGGCTTAGACAATTTAAATAGGAGTAATAGCTTTAATAATCGAGCATGATTAAAGAAGCCATTTTGATTATTCTTTTTTCAAAATGGCTTCTTTTTATTTATGATAAAATATAGGTTTTGCGATATTTTTAATCAAATTTTATTTCAAAGCTACAAATAACCCGGAGAATATCTCCTCCGGGTTCTCACTTTTTTCACACCATATATTATAAAGCTAGTCCACATTATATTCCTTTTTATTTGTACATTTTATAGGTAATCTGACTTCAACAGCAGTACCATAATTTTCTTTACTTTTTACTCTTATTGTTCCATTATGCTGCTGAACAATTCTAAAGCACAGCATTAAACCTAAGCCTGTGCCTTTTTCTTTATTGCTATAAAAAGGTTCACCTAATCGCTTAATACGCTCTTTACTCATACCGACACCATTATCAATGATTTCTATAAGAACATTGTCTCCTTCTACACTTCCTTGAATTTTCACATAACCTCTATCCGGAATAGCTTCAATACTATTTCTAATTATATGAACAAAGACTTGTTTTATTTGATATCTATCACACATGATTTCCGGAAGTTCCTGTTTATACTCCTGAGAAATTTGTACGTTTTTTAAACTTTGTTCTGATTTAAGTAATATTTCAACGTCTTTAAGAAGAGCTTTTAAATTCAACTTCTCTACTTGAATTTCTTGTGGTTTCGCAAGATTAATAAATTCTTTTAAAATTTCTTCTATACTTAAAAATTCCCCGAAAATAATTTCGAAAAATTCCCTTTTAATCATTCCTTGTTGGAATAGCTGGATAAATCCTTTTATTGATGTAAGAGGATTTCTAATTTCATGTGCAACACCTGCTGCAAGTTCTCCTACTATCGCCAGCTTCTCTACTTTGGATAATACTTCTTCTGTTCTTCTTTTTTCTGTAATATCTCTCCCCACCAAAATAAAATATCCAGGTCTGCCATTTTCTCCAATGACCGGCGTACCAAGACCTTCAAGTAATTTTGATTTTTTATTTATATCCAAAAAACGAGCTTCTACCTGAGATGGAATCATCTTTTCCATCGATTGCTCAAATGCCATTATTACTCTTTGCTTATCTTCAGGATGAATTAAATCAAACGAGCTTTCCCCTACATATGATTTTAATGGGAAACCAAGCGCTTTTCCGAGAGAAGGCGATGCGTACAAAATTGCTCCATTGCCATCCAATAACATTATTATATCTATCAGGTTTTCTGCAATAATCTTATATCTCTTTTCACTTTCTCTCCATTTGTCTTCTGCTTCTTTTCGGGAAGTTATATCAATACATGAACCAATGACCTCTGTTACTTTTCCATCTTCTTTAATAGGCCGTAAAGTTGCAAGGTAATGAATTCCATTCAGCTCGTTCTCATAAGAAACAAACTCTTCTCCTTCCCATGCTTTTTGATAATAGGAAGTTATTTTAACAGCAGTTCCATTGAATATAAATTCCTCTAAACTTTTGCCTATTACTTGAGAAGGAACAAATCCAAAACGGTACATTAACTCACCATCAGAGAGTGTGTGAATGAATCGTCCATTTATTTTTTTAAACTTAAAAATCAGCCCTTGCTGTAAACGAACCGTATCATGTAACTCTTTCTTAGCTAATCCAAGTAATTCTTCCATCGATACTCGTTCGTTTATATCTTTAAAAATCCCATGTTTCTCAACAATTTGTTGAATATCTGAAAGCTTTCCTTCTAATTCATTCGCAGCAAGCGGATTACTTAAGAAAGATCCACCCCCTTCATCACATAAATGCTCTTTCAGAAAAACGAGCTGCTCCTTTGCTTCAATTCCTTCTGCCACTACATTCAAATTTAAATTATGAGCCATTGAAATGATTGTTTTCACAATCATTTCATCATTTGCATTATTACAAATTTCTCTAACAAACGATTGATCAATTTTCAATGTATCTACCAGGGAATTTTTCAAGTAACTTAAAGAACGGAATCTTTCACCAAAATTAGCAATGCATATCCGAACACCTAGCTTCTTCAGTCTCTGTAGCATTAAAATGGTCTCTTCAATATCAGCTGTCATCATTTCAGAAATCTCAATTTCTAAAAAACTCGCATCAAGTTCTGTTGTTTGAAGCACAGTTGTAATCGCTTTAATTAAATTGGGTTGAGTAAGCTGAATAGTTGATATATTAATAGATACGACTATTGAAAAACCTTGTTTTTGCCATTTTTTATTTTGTTTACAAGCTGTATACAAAACCCAGGTTCCGATAGATGTAATAACCTCTGATTCTTCTACCGCCAAGATGAAGGTTTCAGGGGCTACTAAAGCCTCCATTCCTGTCACTTTTCCGGTTTTTAAATTGATTCTTGGCTGATAGTAAAGCAATAACTGATTACTTTCTATCGCTTTATGAAATTCTATTTTCAAAGGATTAGACCTTACATCCTCTTCATAGGAAGAGGAGAACATGAATCTATTTATTTTTTCATCATCTTGTTTTGGCACTGTAATATCTTTGAAAAATACGGATAATCCTGTCTTAGAAGGAAATGCTCTAATTTCATACCACCTTCCGTTAAAATATTCTTTAAATTCTATAGGTTTTTGATCTGACAATAACTTTTTATAACGCTTTACAAAATTATCTATGTCATTGTGCGGCAAAGCATCATAAATATACTGTCCAATAACTTTTTCACGTTTAATTTTTAAAAGCTGTTCAGTTACATTATTTATGTATTCAATTTTCAGGTCTTCGGTTAAGGAATAAAATGCATCAGACATTTTTTCCAAAATATCTTCACTATAGGGTGTATTGCTCAAAGTTAAACTCCTTTCATATAGCACCTTTCAACCTGAATATTTAATTTCAAATATCCCAGTTATATTTTCGTACAATTATTTATCTAAAAAACGGTTGAATACAATACCTATGTACAATCATACCTATACTATTAGGCTCTTAGTCTTGTTATTAAAATAGTGAGCTGTCACTAATATTTGATCAATTTCATTATAATCAGCTCTTTGAACTATTATATTTATTTTAACGGATGGAAATATTGAATTTCTACTTCATCAAATACAATACAATTAAAGTGTTAAAAAAACAATTTCACTTTTCTAAACATTTAAAAAAATAAGTCGGTTTTATAAAAACAGATAAGCACTGTTACATTATTTTACATAAAACCAAACTGGTGAAAATAACGAACAATATATATGAACCCTGTCCTCTATGAAAACAAAGGCCAATTAAATGTAAACAGCTAAACCGTCAGAGTTCCAATACTTACAGTTAATTCCTATTTATCCTCTGTCCTTTTCTTCATCTAAAGCAAAGAAAAGAACGGCTTGGAGAAATCATCCGTTAAAGGTTTCTCCAAACCATTCTTTTCTAATTTAAAATTACCTGAAATAAAGCTTAACCAATTACTTCTAACTGGACATCAACATTACCTCTCGTAGCCTTCGAATAAGGACAGAAATCATGTGCTTTATGAACAAGCTCCTCTAATTTCTCCTTCTCGATTCCCGTTCCCTTTACTTGTAAAGTGACACCAAGTTTAAAACCTTGATCCGTTTCATCTTTTAAAAGGCTGACATTTGCTGTTACTTCTGACTCAAATTGTACTCCCGCATTTTTTGCCATCAGCTGTAGGGCACCGTCAAAACAAGCCGAGTAGCCAGCTGCAAATAACTGCTCCGGATTAGTAGCATCCGGAAGCTGCTTCTTTCTTGGAGTTCCCGGCATTGCTAAATCAAGCTTAATGTTTCCCTCAGAAGATTCTACTCTTCCTTCTCTTCCTCCATTAGCTGTCACAGATGCAGTAAATAATTTTTCAGACATTTTCATTCCCCTTTCATTTCTTTTCCTAATACACTTATTATTTGACTTTAACTAATCGTTCAAATCTCAGAACACAATTTGTTTTACCCAACTTGAATGCTTTCTAAACCTATTACAAAATATTTTTTAATAGAATCAACTCATCTATTGGTTTTAGGTTTATTCATAATGAACCCCTTTTTTTAAAAAAACTTAGGTTTTATACTACTATAAATACCTAAAATATTTTATATCCTATAAACCATTACATAAAATATAAAAAACACAGTTTAATTCTTTAGTTAACATAATCGATGTTTTAAGCAGTAAAAAAAGATCCTCAAATTGAAGATCCTTCTTCTGTAAAACTCAATTAATTACATCTCCACTTTTATCAACGACTTTTATTGTATTCATATATGGAGTAATATCTATCGATTTTAATTCATCAGATGTCAAAATGCTTTTAACCTTAGTTTCAATTTCTTTAGATCGAGTTTTTATATTTGATTCAGTACCGTCTAAGATTGTATGAACAGTAATCGACTCTTGATAATTAACCAATATGTCACCAATTTCTGCTGGGTTATTTAAACCATCTGTAATAGAGATTATGAGAAGGGCATTTTCTTTTCTAGCATTATCAGTATTTACTTCTTCAATTATCGGTTGAGGATCGTTTTGAGCTTTCTGATTAAAGAAAAATAGTGATATTCCAATAATCAGGAAAATAGAAATACCAATAATCATTAATTTTCCTTGTATCATTTACATCACCTCACAGGAAAGTTTTGTAAATGATATGTTTGTCTACAAGCAGATATACATTTATTAACATTCAAAGCATTCTTAGTTAACATAAAGTACCCGTGGGACTTGTGGTCCCGTATAACAAGCGAAGATATAAGGGAAAGTTTGAACAATCAGTTTATCTACCACAACCGAACTTCCAACAATAATCATAGCCAAAATGATTTTCAAACTTGGGATTAAATGTTCGTTCAATAGGATTTACTTCTCTCTGTTAAAGATGGATTGATCATATCCGTTAGAACACTATATAGATTTTCCGGATATTCAGCTATTCGATGACATAAATACAAGTACCACTCTTTTCCATAAGGCAAATATATTTTACAATTGTACCCTTTACTTTTTAAATCCCTTATCAAATCCGGACGGATTCCGTAGAGCATTTCCATTTCTACGTTGGGATGATTAAGGTATTGACGGTGTACCATTTCTTGAATAAGTACCTCATCATGTGTGGCTATGGATACCGGGTGGTTAGCATCTATTAATTGTTTTACAAGTTTAAGATAATGGTTATTTAATTCATTTGATCTAGACATAGCGATATCGGAAGATTCTTGATAAGCCCCTTTGACAAGCCGTATTTTCCCAGGATAATGAATGAGTTCCTTAATATCATTGTTAGATCGAAATAAGTGTGCCTGTATAGTTATCCCAACATTAGGGTACTGCTCTATTGTTTTTTTATAGATATCAAGAATGTCATTTGTTTTCGATGACTCTTCCATACCTATCATAAGTGTAATCCCATACAGTTGTGCTTTCTTGACTACTTCCAGTAAATGAATATAAGCTGTTTCTGAATCCACTGATAACCCAATATGTGATAAATCAAGCGAAACAGTTTGCTTCATAGACAGAGAACCCATTTCTTCAATAAGATTCAAAAACTCATCTTTTACTTTTCGACATTCCTCTAAATCTGTCGTATTTTCTCCTATGTATTCCAGTGAAATAAAATAGCCCCTTGAGAGCAGTTCTTTTGCTGTTACAATCCCATCTTGCCTATTCTCTCCGGTGACAAATCTTTGGGCAGCTTGTAATAATAAGGGATAGAGTTCATTAGATTGTTGAATATAGGATTTAATATGTTCATTTCGTGCAATCGATTTAAGTGCTTGGCTGACTTGGATTTTTGGATTAATCATTACCATACATCTCCTTTTTCCTATTTGAATCAACTTTATCATGGTAAAATGGTTTCTATTAGTGCCATTTTTTATATTTTTTGATAGTACCAATTCTGTTTAAGGGGAAAATGTAAATATGCTTTGGATACCTATTGACCGGTCGTTGGATATACCTTTAATTAGACAAATTTATCAACAAATACGAGAACAAATTTTAAATGGGAACTTACAATCTGGAGAAAAACTACCATCGACACGTGAGCTGTCTTCTGAGTTAAAAGTGTCCAGGAATGTGATTTTAGAAGCTTATGATCAATTATTAGCTGAAGGTTTTTTAGTTTCACGGATAGGTTCAGGAACATTTGTTGCTAAAGGGACTTTTTTAGAACAACAGAAAAAAACACCTTCATTTCATTCTTTGAATTTGGGTGAAGATAAAAATAAAGATGATAATATCATCAACTTTCGTTCAGGGATACCAGCACTGGATTTATTTCCGCGTAAGACATGGGCAAAATTATCACATACCATATGGAATGACATTGCACCTTCTACGTTTGGATACGATATTCCTGAAGGACGTCTGGAATTAAGGCAAGTTTTATCACGCTATTTACTAAAAACAAGAGGTGTTGATTGTCATCCAGAGCAAATAGTGATTACTTCTGGTGCAACCCAAGCTCTAACACTTGTTTCTAAATTGCTTTTATCGCCGGATGATCAAGTCTTTATTGAAGACCCAATAACCAATGACATTCAAACCATTTTTAAAACTTCGGGCTCTTTCCTTTATCCTATACCTGTTGATGAATATGGAATGAAGACATCTTTGCTTCCAGTAAATAAAAATCCAAAGTTTGTCTTTATTACTCCTTCTCATCAGTTCCCTTTAGGAGGAACGTTACCGATTCAGCGACGGATTCAATTGATTAACTACTCGAGAAAAACAAATTGTTATCTTGTTGAGGATGATTATGACAGTGAGTTTAGATATGAAGGCTCACCTATAAGTTCATTACAGGGATTGGATCCAGATCGTGTGTTATATATTGGTTCGTTTAGTAAAATCTTAACACCAGCCCTTAGAATGGGGTATTTAATTCTTCCTTCACAACTTATTGAAAAATGTCGCAAGCTAAAATGGTTTTCGGATCTGCATACTCCTTCTTTAGATCAGCTTATCCTTGCCCGTTTTATTGATGAAGGCTATTTGGAACGACATATTATGAAGATGAAGAAGGTTTATAAAAACCGAAGAAACTTCCTTATTCATTGTTTAAGAACAACATTTTCGAATAAGGTGAATATTTTCGGTTATTCAACAGGTTTACATCTAATTGTTGAATTAAATGAATCCCATTTTTCAAAAGAATTACTTGAATGGATCGAACAGTTTGGAGTTAAAGTGTATCCTGTAGAAGATCATACTATTGAAAAAGGAAAACATCATAATCGAATTATTTTGGGGTATGGGCATCTAAAAAATGAAGAAATAAAAGAAGGTGTGACCAGACTATATAAAGCTATATATAATTTTAAATACAAAGATTAAAGCTGATCCGTCCTTAGCTTAGCATAAGGAAAATTGGTTTTTGCATTCAGAAATTGGATTAGTGTATATTTTCCGCGCTTTTCTACCGGGGCCCCATTTGAGCTTATTAAACACTATACTTCCCTCTGTTGAAATAAAGTTTTAAAGTATCTAAATAAGTGATTTATATCAATCTAATTAATATTATCGACAGAAAAAAGGCTCTTTTAATCAAAGTGAACTGTACCTTCAACTGTTAGTGATGTCTAACAATTGGGGTGCAGTTCAGATAGAAAGATCCTTTTCGCTGTTTATTAGATTAACGTACTTTTTAGCCAAATAATAACCTCTCTTTAACTCTCCTTTATAAGAGAATCATAGGCTTATTGAACGAACAATTTCCAAAAAAGTTAACATAATACTTGTTACCAATCTTAGCCTACTTCTGAAATCATATACTTGTACATATATTAGCAGTAAAAAATGATAAAAGGTGATAGATATTTTTCAGAAGACAGCTGCTATCCTTATAGGTAGTTTATTAATAAGCATAGGCATAAACGGTTTTTTAGTTCCTCATCATTTGTTAGACGGAGGTATTACAGGAATTGCTCTTATACTGCATTATTACCTTGGTTATCCAACAGGTTTAGCTATGTTTCTTTTAAGCATCCCTCTTTTCATATATGCGTGGATCTATAAACGAACACTCTTTTACAATAACTTCCTAGGTTTAATTGTTGCTTCTATAATGATTGATTGGTTAGCACCTTTAAGAACCCAATTTTTTCTTTCTATCTTTATCAGTGTATTATTAGGTGGAATATTTATTGGAATCGGATTAGGAATCATGCTTCGATATAAAACAAGCACTGGAGGAACCGACTTGTTAGCCCAATTTATATCAGAAGATTTTTCTGTAAATATAGGCATTATTATTATAATAATAGATGGTCTAATTGTAACAGCAGGGCTTAATATGTTAGGAATAAAAGCATTTCTTTTTTCTTGCTTGAATATCTGTATTATTGGAACAATTACTTCACTAATAACAGAACAAAAAGATTAAAATATGTATATATAATGAAACTAAACTGGATTTTTATAAAATGTTAATATAAAAGGGTTGTGAAGGATTCTAAGTTTACATGACCGATAGTTTAGGCAGTAAAAAAGGCTCTTTTCTTCAAGAGCCTTTTCGTAAAAATTCATCATATTGGTATTCAGTTTTAATTAGTGTTTGAGAGCTATCTTTGTCATATAAATCTTCATAATACATTACCTCAATAAAAAGTGAATTTTTTTCTTTTAATTCAAAAGACCATACAATTCCTTCTGGTTCTCCTTCCCATTCACACTCAGTTTTTTTCCTTACCTCATATTTAGGAACACAAAAAGAATTTAAATACATTAATGATTTTAAAAAATCATCTAAACAATTAGTTAAATAACTTACTGTGAATTCTAATTTCTGTTTATTAATTTCGACATTACAAGTTGCCCAGCCAATTCCACTAAGGTAATATTTGAATTTCATTTCTGTCTCACCTTTTCCCATATTTGTAACTATATTTTATCCTACTTCTTTAGTTAAATAAGGATTTAAAACATTTAAATAAGTGAATTATATTAATCCAGTTAACATAAAAAACATCATAGGCATCAAAACAGGATCTTTAACTGAAGACCTTTTAGCTATTTATTAAAGTACCCATTCGTATTATAAGGTCAGCCAGAGAATAAAGTGAAACTTCCATCAGTAGGGATTTTTTCTCCTCCCCACT
>NZ_BCVG01000032.1 GCF_001591625.1 Metabacillus fastidiosus NBRC 101226 | reverse complement strand
CCAAATCCTTGATTTTACTGGATTTCATCACAGGGCCTTTTAGCAGGGTTTCCCCAAAGGGTTGCTTTTTATCCTTTGGGGAAACCCTCTCTTTTAAACTAATTCCTTTGATTGTACTTCTTCTACTTCCTTTTGTATCTTCATATTATAAATTGGCAAAATAACGAGGAAGCCTATGACAAATAAAGCAGCAGCTATTTCAAAAATAGTGATAATCGAAAATGCCTCTTTTAACACACCTGCAATACTCATTGTCAAAACCATTGCACCGACAAAAAGCGGACTTAAAGTACCGTTCACTCTTCCGATAAACTCGGCCTTTGTATTTTGTAAAATCATTGTATTGATCCCTATTTGAATAGCAGGAAAGAAAAAGCCGATAAAACATTCTGTTGCAAGGGTAATAAAAAAGTTAGTTGAGAAGCCAATAATGCTCATTCCTATTGCGTTAGCCAACAGACCAGCAATTAAAAGCTTTTGAGGTGGAATTTTCTTAGAAAATATTGCTGAAATCGCTCCACCTACAATCATTCCAATTCCATTCGCCATTAATAACCATTGCAGATTCTCTTTTGCCAAGCCTAACCGCTCTGTTACAAGAAAGATAGAAAGCGGATGAGTAAGACCTATCGCCAGTCCTGCTGCCATAAAGCATAATCCTAATAATCTTAATTCTTTTTTTGAAATAACATAACGGATGCCATCTTTCATTTCCTCTAATACAGATGTATCCCTCTCTTCCTCATCCATCCCTTTATCAGCAGGAATGAACAGAAGCATAACAGCCGAAAGTAAGAAGGCTGCCCCAGTTATCGCAATCGACACATCTATACCAAAACGTTGGAAAATAAAGGTGCCAAGAACTGGCCCTAAAACCATAAAGATAGCGAATATCGTTTGGTAAATAGACATTGCTGATTGAATTAAATCTTCACTTAAATGCATTTTAAACAGCTTCAATCCGGAAGGCTGAGAAAATTGCGATAAAATTGCTGAAATTAGAGTAACAAAAAAGACAATTTCCCATGAACCGAAAACAAGGGTAACTAAGACCGCAAAGACCGAAACTGCACTTAAAATATCACACCATATCATCGTCCTTTTCGGGCGCCAGCGGTCAGCAAACGTACCTCCTATAAAGGAAAAAATAAATATTGGTGCAAATTCAGCTACTGATATTAATGAAATAGCAACTGGATTTCCGTTCGTTTTTTCCATAACAAACAAAAGAACTGCAAAGTTTCGCACCCAAATTCCTACTTGAAGAAACAATGCTGAAAGGAAAATGGCTTGAACGAAACGATTTTTTAATAATTGAGACATAATATTCCTCTTTTCTATATTTAGCTAATGTACGTTTCTCCATCTACATTAAAAACAGCATAAAAAGACCTCCTATCCGTCATTATTGGATAGGAGGTCGTCTAAAACCGTAGAAAAAGACATAGTACACCTAATGGTACTATAAGCTTTACGATGATCTTTTTCTTAAAAAAATATAGACTAATCCCATTCAAAATGACTTCGCAATTATTTACGATGTACTTTTTAAAATAGGATTAGTTTTGCATCGTCCTACGGTCACCCTTTCGTTTAATAATATAATTATTTTACAACTTTTATTAATTTTTTCCAAGTGGTAAATTTATTTTTTATTTTCATCTGCAAACACGCCCATTGCCTTACACATAAATTGTGCCAGCCCCTCACCATACTGATCAATATTGTTGGTAAAGCGCTTGTCATTGACATACATTTCACCTAAACCTTTAAATGCATCAAGTGAATAATTACCAATATTATTTAAAAAGTTATACCAGTCTCTAATCCCGGCTTGTGCCTCATCTGATTCAGGTGCAATATGGCGAATGACCGCAAGCTTTTTATAAATAGCATCAAACTGCTCTGAAAAGGCTCTTTGCTCCTCGTTAGACATTCTTTGCACTTTCGCATTTGCTTCATTAACGGCTTGATCGCCAAAACGTTCACGTGCTTCCTGCTCATATGGATTATGACTAAAGTCAAATCCTTCAAATTTTTCCTTATTAGACATTTGAATCCCCCCTTCCATATGCTGAATCGTTTTCTCAACTGTTACGATCATCTGATCAAGCCGGGACCTCTTTTCAAGCAGCATACTGCGATGGAGCTCCAATGCTTCCTTCTTATCAAATGACGGATTATTAATAATCTGTTTTATTTCCTTTAAAGGAAAGCCAAGTTCTCTAAAAAATAAAATTTGCTGTAAAGTTTCTAAATTATCATCCGAATAAAGCCGATAACCTGCTTCAGTCGTCTCATCTGGAATTAATAATTCAATTTCATCATAATGATGCAGTGTGCGCACACTAATTCCGACTAGATCAGCAACTTCTTTTACTCTCAGCATTTCTGACCTCCCTTTCATCATGAATATAAAGTATAACGCAGCGTTAGAGTCAATAAAAATCAAAAAATTTTAAATATAAAAAGACCTAACAGATTTTTCTGCTAGGCCCAAACTGATATCAATTCATATACTAATAATACATCTTTTCCTCAAAAATAAATTGTTACACTTTAAATCTTAAAGTATACTCCTGCAGTTTTTCTGACATTTGTGATAATGATATCGCAGAAGCAGTGATTTCCTCCATAGAAGAAAGCTGTTCTTCTGTTGCTGATGTTATATTTTGTGTTCCTGTTGCAGTTAATCCCGTCATTTCAATAATAAGATTCATGACTTTATTTATTTCTTCTATACTTACAGACATTTGTTCAGATGAAGTTGTCACATCAAGAATTTGCTGAGAAACTCCTTTTATTGCCTGCTGTATTTCTTCAAAGGATTCATTAGCAATATTAACGGTTGCAATCCCTTCACTTACTTCTTGAACTGTCGATGTCATAGATTGTACTGCAAATTTCGTCTCTTCCTGAATAACAGAAATCATTTCAGAAATCTGTTGAGCCGAGTTTGCTGATTGCTCTGCTAATTTCCTTACCTCATCAGCAACAACAGCAAAACCACGCCCTTGTTCACCAGCTCTTGCCGCTTCGATTGCAGCATTTAATGCTAATAAATTCGTTTGTGCAGAAATATCTGTAATAACATCAAGGATATTTCCAATTTCTTGTGATCTTGCACCTAATCCTTTTATAACAACACTTAATTCATCCACACTTTTATTTACTGAATCCATTTGGTTAATTGCATTTTGTACTGCTTTATTTCCATTGTCTGATTTTTCCAATGTTGCATCCATTGTTATATTCACATTATGTGCACTAGATGCAACTTGCTCGATGCCATTGGATAATCTTTCAATCGAGGCAGCACAGTCATCTACACTTTTCACCTGATTTTCCGTTCCCGTCGCAACTTCTTGAATAGTAGAAGTAATCTGCTCCGTTGCTCTGCTCGTTTCACTTGCACTCGCTGTTAATTCCTCAGAAGCTGATACAACATGTTCAGACGTATTTTTTATTTCACCTATTAATCCTTGCAGCGAGCCTGCCATTTGGTTAACGGCATTTCCTAGTACCGCTATCTCATCCTTTGTTTTTACCCTTACTTTTTCCACCTTTAAATCACCGTTAGCAATTTTATTTAGCAGTTTTGAAATAAACTTGACCGGGTTCGTTATAATTTTATTCATGTATAAAGCAACGCTTATATTTAATAACAAAGCAATTGCAAGAAGAATAAAGGTTTGCATTTTTCCATTTTGATAAGATTCGATAGCATCATTATCAAGAGCTTTCGCATCATCATGGTTAATATCAAGCAATTTCTCTAAATGACTTTGTGATGTTTTAAATTCCACAGCTGCTTCTGTTAATAATTCTCCTGCTTTTTCATCATCATTGTTTGCACTTGCAATCACAACTTCCTTCTGAATACTTTCAAACCTTTCCCATTCATTTATAAATGCTTGGAAAATATTCTTTTCATTTTCTGAAGACAGTAAACTTTCAAATTTCTCCAAATCAGCATCTAATTGCTTTTTTGTATCAGCTAACTCTTTTTCTGCTTCAATCATCGTTGTATCATCAGCAGAAAAAACATGCTGATATGTCATCGTAATAATATGTTCCGTAAAATAATTAATATTTGCTAAACTTTCAATAGATGGCACCATATCAGAGGTAATTTCAGTTGTTTTATCATTGAGAGTGTCCATCTTGCTAATACCATTCCAACTTATAATACAAATAATAATGAACGTGACTGTAAAACTAAGATATAATTTCTTTCCAATAGAATTCACACGCATGATCTCCTTATAAATATTTTTCTAAATAGAAAGGCACCTTTTTCTTCTTAAATTGGTATGAAAACCAATTGAATAAAAAATGGTGCCTTCATAATAACAGTGAGCAATTAGATTGGAATCTATCAATCACTAAAAATAATTATCTTTTATTAATATCGGTTAATTATTTATGTTCTTAAGTTTTCTTTACATGTCTGAAACATTTCTTTTAAACATACCAGCTCTCTTATATTCTCTTTTCCTATAAAAAATAAAGAGCAGGAAAGAAATACAGCTTATAAACAAACTAATAAAAAAGTAAGGCGGATAATATATCAATTCAATTTCATTTAATCCTTCTTGCAGTTTAAAGCCTGTAAAAGCATAATTAGCCTGCAGTATCTCCTGTTTATGACCATTGACTGAAAGGCTCCAGCCTTTTTCGAATGGAATTGGCAATGTCATATATTTTTCAGCATTTGCATTATCATAATTAATTTTAATTTTATTATTCTTCCATGTTACGGCTGCTTGAGGGTCGTTATGTACTTCATTTTTAAGTCCTTCAAGCAATTGATAGTTCTCTTTATAAACTTCTAAGTTAACTAATTTATACTTTCCTTTAGGTACCCTTATAGAGATCTTTTCTGCTTTCGGCACTCTAATCACCAAGTCATTAACATTCGTTTTATAAATGGAAGCATTTGATTTCCTCAATGTCTCAAAGTCATTGACGCTTAAATAAAATTTACGATCTGGATGGAGGCTTTTTAAATAAAATGACACATAATAATCCTTTATATTTTCATCTGGATTCTCGATGACTAAATCAAGACCGCCTTTCTTCGCTGAAACGTCAAGTATATTATTATGATAAGAAGAGCCTTTCTCCTCGAATTTTACGTTTTTAATTGCTTTTTCTTTTCTTGGCATAGCATACTTTATACCACTGTTTTCTTTTAAAATAATACCTTCCAACATCGCATGTTCTTTCACTAAAGGCATAGTATCCTTTAAATTTTCTTCATTGAAAGCAATATTTGTTGTTCTGACAAAAGGCAGTATATTGTTATTTTTGTAGGCTGTATAATTCTCAGTCGAAGCAAATTCTTCAAAACCATACGGAATGTTTTTCTTATTTTTCTCTGCAATATAATACTTTCCATTTAAAATACTATAAAGATTAGCTCTATCTCCAAGAGTTCCGTATCTGCTTACACTTTCCCATCCCATATTGATTTTCAAATCATATAAATAGAATTTGAGTAAATGCTCATTCAAAATACTTGAATATACACTAAGCCCTTTAAATTCTTGAACAATTGGTGTGTTATATCTAAAAGGAGTCATCCAGTCAATTCTTACAAATGGATCATTTTCCTCCTTTTGAATCTTTTTAATTAATTCTCTTTGTTCTTCTCCATTGTATTCATCACTAAGCATAAAATCCGTTGAAGACTGCTGAACTTTCCCGCCATATGAAAGCTTGATCTCTTCATAAGAATTCGCAATATATATATTTAGGATAATTAATACGATAGACGGAATCCATAATAACTGCTTATTTTTTCGAAAGCTGTAAATAATAAAGAGAATGATTGTAATAACTGCTGCAACTGCTGAAAATCCTTCTTTTAAAGATGTGATGAAAAGTTTTTCATCAAAATGATAAAAAAGAAAATACAATATAAGTGTTGCGAAAACAGACATGACAGCCTGCCAGATCTTTACTTTATACAGCAGTTGTAATCCTGCCGCAGCAACCCCACCTGCTGTTAAGGAAAGAAAGTATTCCCAACGAAATTGAGGGGCTGAAAAGCCATTAAAAGCACTCGCCACCATCGGACTGTAATGCAATACGATTAAAAGAATTGTTAAACTTGCAAAAAGGCGGAATAGGCGATTTTTATAAAATGAAAACAGAAAGAGACATAGGACAGCAAAAGCAGGCAGAATGACAATCTTCCCGTTCAATAGCAAATTATCATGGAAATCATAGAGCAGAATAGTTGCTTCATATGGTGGACGATAGTTGTTTAAAAAACCATATACCGCTGGAACAAAGGATACTGCACTCATTCCAAAACCGATTATGCCGCTAAAAAAATAAAGCTTTATCTGCTCGATTTTACTTGTTTCCTCATCGTGTAATGAAATGAACGAGCGGAAAACAATATAGATAAAAGCTAATACAAAATTAATATAAGAAAAATAAAAATTATTAAACAGGCTAAACACAACTGCCAGCGTGAATAACCCTATCTTTTTTTCTCTTATTATTTTCTCAATACCGAACAGCAATAAAGGAAGCCATAACATTGCATCCGCAAAAAATTCCCAGTATGTAACATGTCTAAAATAAATGACACTCGTTCCGTAAAGTGACGCTCCTAAAAGAGCCGGAATATTTTTGAAATTCATATAGCGGAAATATAAAGTTGTAACAAAAATTATTAACGTCATTCTAATTATACTAACGGCAAGAAGAGCATCGGCCCAGTAAAAAATATCCGGTTTATTAATAAGTTTAGTCACCTCTAGAAGAAAGGTGATAATAGCTGTGGCAATAAAGAAGAAGGAAGTGGAAAAATAATAACTTAATTGAGAATAAGTCCCTCCTCCTATCCCAAATTTATCTGAATAAAAAAAGTTCCCCTTTGAATATTCGTCATAAAGCAGTTGTTTAAAAGGGACCATTTGCGACAGGCCGTCCCCTATTCCGGTCATATATCGGCCTTCCAGCCACTCCGTTAAAAAGAACAAATGACTGCAAAAAGCTATAATAAAACTCAATAAAAAGAGGAGAAACATCTTATATAACCTCGTTTTATTCTCCCATCGTTCCATTATGAAATTTGCTTTTAAATCGAGTAAGTTTTTCTTTACTTGCGTCATGATGGCTTTAAAATTCTCCCTGTCATAATAAAAGTAATTGGAATTGTAAAAAACACTGTTAAAATTGGTGCAAGGCTGCTGTTTACATTAAGAAGTTCAACGAAAACAAAAATTAATGCAGCTGACATAATCGTATTAGCAACCTGTGTTAAAGGAAATTTTAAAAACTTAGCAAAGGTTGGCTTCACCTTATATGTAAAATAGGAATTTAAGAAAAAAGAACCAACTAAGCTAATAACAAAACCAATGGCATGTGATACAAAATAGTGAAGATTTAATATATGAAGGCATATTAAATAAATTACATAGTAATTCATTGTATTAAGCCCTCCAACTATGACAAACCTGCTAAATTCGCTATTAATAAACTTCATGTTTTTCTCTCTCTTTAATATTTGTTTGTTTAATTAAATAATGTGGACGCTTCTTTATTTCTAAATAAATACGGCCGATATATTCTCCGATAACTCCTAAGCATACGAGCTGAATTCCCCCTAAAAAGAGAACCGCAGATATAGTTGTAAAGTAGCCTGGAACTGTAATACCATTTTTTAAAACTTGGAAGAAAGTAATGAAAATATATAATAAGGATGCAACTAAAATAAAAGCTCCCATATAAAAACAAAGTCGAAGCGGTTTATTATTAAATGAAATAATTCCATCTATTCCGTAATTCAATAATTTTGAAAAAGACCATTTCGTTTCTCCATTTTCTCTTGCAACATTTTCATAACTAACCGTTTTCTGCTCTAGACCGATCCATGAGTACAAGCCTTTTGAAAAACGATGCCCTTCGCTAAGCGTTAGAAGTGCATCAACAGCTTTTCTGCTTAATAATCTGAAATCTCCCTCACCATCAGATAAATTAACATCTATTGCTTTATTGACACATTTGTAATAAGTAGAGGAAATAAATGTCCGCAGACGTGAATCTCCTTTGCGATTTCTCTTAGCAACTACTTGATCATATCCTTCTTCAAATCCTTTGATTAACTCATGAATCATGGAAGGAGGATGCTGAAGGTCTGCATCCATCATAATGACAGCTTCCCCTGCTGCATGTTCTAATCCTGCTAAAATGGCAGCTTCCTTGCCAAAATTTCTCGTAAATGAAAGATATTTTATTTCTGGAAAGCAAAAGGCAAGCCTTTGTAATGTCTCTACCGACCCGTCAGTACTTCCATCATCAATAAAAAGAAGTTCATAATTATAATGCAAAAGCCTCATCTCTTCTTTTATTGCCATATGTATATTTGCTATATTATCTACTTCATTATAGGATGGAATAATAAAAGAGATTGTTAAATTATTCATGAATTCACCCACTGTTACATTAATTTTAGTTTCCCTATATATTCGTTCATCAATTATAATTTAACACCTTCTGCTCAAACAAAAATAACCCTTGAAATTAGGCATAGTGATAATGTCGAAATTCCTAATTAAAAGGAGAACTATAAGGGAAATGATACCGTATTTTTTACAAAAAAGGAACTATCTAGAATAAATATTGAATATAATTTTAAGCTATTTTATAATAAATGATATAAATATGAATGTCTAGTTAATGCAAATTTAAATTCCTGTTCTGAATACATCCATATCTATATAGATATACCTCATATTATACGGGGTTAAACCTTATATATGTTCCTTTTCTTTATCTATCCCCCTGCATTAACTCGATTATTCTTATGTTACGACAAAACAAACCTTTCATTTTCAAAATGTTATTCCTCCTTTGGAATGATTCACCATAAGTTAATATTAACAGTCTAACCGAGACATCTCTCCTAAAAAAATTGAGATGGAAAGGGGAAAACCGCTCCTAATTGAATTAGCAGTGGATTAATAATGGACTAATGATTTCCTTATAATCAGTGTTGCTTTAAAATAAAGTTTGATTAAAAAAAGTAATGTGTATCCTTACTTGATAACAAACGATAAACACTCCATTTTGAAAAAATATTGATCAAAATGTTTTCTTTACTTACTAATTGGTATAGCGATTTTATAAAAAAGCTTGATCATTTTTTGCCCCTTCTTCAACAAAAGCACCTGTTAGTTTAAATGAATACTTTCACAATTTGACTATCAGAATTTATTGAGTTAAGCTTTTTTTACTTATAAGAGAAAGGCTGAAGATAATGATTCGTCGTTTGAAAAAGTTTAAAAATGTCGCTGTGGGATTAAGCTTCTAAGTAAATCGTAAAATCTACAATACTTAGAAGCGAGGTATAGTTATGAATCAACCGTTATTTAATCATTGGTCTGAAGTTAAGTATTTAAAAGATATAGTGACAAATCCACTTATTGAAGTGGGTGATTATTCCTATTATTCAGGTTATTACGGAAATCAAAACTTTGAAGATGGTTGTGTAAGGTATTTATGGGGAGATTTTAAATCTCAAAAGCTTTTCAATCCTATTGAACAATATGGTTGGCATCTTGATAAGCTTATTATTGGAAATTATGTTTGTATTGCTAGTGGAGTAGTCATTTTAATGGGTGGTAACCATAACCACCACTCTGAATGGGCTACGGTTTATCCATTTGTTGAGCAATTAGAACAATCATATGAACCAAAAGGTGATACAGTCATCAAAAGTGATGCCTGGATTGGTATGAACGCTATGATAATGCCAGGTGTTACAATCGGTGAAGGTGCAATCATTGCAGCAGGCTCTGTTGTCTCAAAAGATGTCCCCCCCTATACAATTGTTGGTGGGAATCCTGCAAAAGAAATTAAAAAAAGATTCACTGATTCAGAAATTATCAAATTAATGGAAATGCGTTGGTTTGATTGGAATCGAAAAATGATTGAAAGAGCAGTACCTCTTTTATCAAGTTCATCCATAGATAAGTTATATAATTTTTATAACAGCGAAGTAAAGAAAAAATAATCTCGTCCGAAAAACTACATTCTTGAAAGAGTGTAGTTTTTTGACATTCATCACACTAAATCCATTTTATCTTATACAACTATCCTGCCCCGTTAATTCAATAAGAAAAACTAAAGTGTAGATAATTCCGATTAATCTTTTTTCAAAACGGTATGACTTTTTTATAAACCGTACAACTTTATTTTAAATCTACAATCAGCTCAGTCTCTCAATTAACATTTTAAATTGAGACGCTGAATTTCTTCTTTCAAAGTCATATTCTAATTTTAAAAAGGATTATATCCATCCTTTTTCCTCTGCAATACTCGCTGCTTCTGTCCGATTTTTAGCACCAAGCTTGTGAATAACTTCTGAAATATAATTTCTAACCGTCCCTGACGATAAAAATAACTCTTCTGTAATTTCCTTTGTCGTTTTTCCTAATACAGCCAGTCTTAAAATTTCCTGTTCTCTTTTAGTTAGCGGATTTTCCTCACGAATCGCCTCAAATGTAAGTTCAGGACTGAATACTCTTTTTCCTGCTACTACTTTTCTAATTGAATCTGCTAGTTCATCTATGGAACCATCTTTTAGCAAGTAACCATGTACACCAATTTTAACAGCTCTTTCAAAATAACCTGGACGTGCAAATGTAGTCAAGATAATAATTTTACTGCCAAATGACTCGTTCATTAACTGCTCTGCTACTTCCAGTCCACTTAGTACTGGCATTTCAATATCCATTAAACAGACATCTGGTGCAAATTTTAAAATCGAATGGAATGCCTCCTCTCCATTCATCGCTTGACCGATCACTTCCATATCTTCCTCAAGATTAAGTAGAGATCCTAATGCACCGAGTAACATTCGTTGATCCTCTGCAATAAACAGCCTTATCATCCTATCGCACCTTCTTCTCTATCTACTTTTTTTATAATAGGGACTGTTATTTGTACAGCAGTTCCATTGCTATTTGAAAGTACGAGTACACCGTCAATAAGAGTAAGCCTTTCCTCAATTCCTTTCAAACCGTTACCATACAGCTTTTTTTCATCTATCCCTATTCCATCATCTTTCATAGTAATTTTTATCATGTCTGCCATTTGAACAATTTTAACTTTACAATGTGAGGCACGGCTATGCTTAATGATATTTGTTACAGCTTCACGCATACACATGCCCATAATATTTTGGATAAAAGGAGAAATATTTGAGAAACTGCTGTCTCCCTCATAATGATAAGTGATGCCCGCCGCCCTTAAAATTCGCTGAGCATGTAAAAGTTCCTCTGTAATAGTAATTGCCCGCATATCTGTCACAAGTTCACGAACTTGTTTTAAAGCTGCGCGTGAAGTATCCTCCATCTCTTTTGCTTCAAGCTTTGCCCTTTCTATATCAACCTTTACTAACTTTTGTACAAGCTGGCTTTTTAACGTAAGGAGAGACAGCATATGACCTAGAGTGTCGTGGAGATCACGGGCAATACGGACACGCTCCTCACGTTTCACTAATTCTTCAATTTTTTCGTTTGCTTTTTCCAGTTCCTGTTCAAGCTCCATCCTTCTATTCATTGAACGGATACCAAAAGGAGAAATAAGCATAATGATAATGAATGGTATAACATATATAATATCTACTGCTGAAAGCCTTGGATTCGTCATTAATTGATAAATAAACGGTGCTATCTCTACAATAACTAAGCCAATAAAACCAAACTTGAACATCTTTTTACTACTGTACCAGCCAACAAAATTAGCAGGAAAAAAACCAAGGAACAAGTAATTTAAATCATAAAAAACACTAAAAATAAATACAATTGCGAGCTGGACAGCTAACCAAAATGAGAAGCTTTTCTTCTCTATAAGATAAAAAAGCTTACAATAAGTAAAGAGAAATAACACTAACATACCATAACCGGTCAACTGTTTTATTCCTGTCTCCTTCGTTAAAAAGTAGATCGGAAACAATAAATAAACGAGGAAGATATATGGAAAAAGACCAAACTTTTTCGGGAACATAGAAATCATTTTTATCACATCACTTCTTGTTTTCTCCTAATATACTTAGATAGTAGCATGAATAAGACTAAATAAGTGAGTAAGATAAGGATATTTTTCCATTCTGGAAATTCTCCATTTACAATTTGCCAGGCACCATTTCCAAAATTATAAGAAGGCAGCCACTGTCCGATTAATTGCATCGTTTTCGGCATTACTTCAAGGGGCATCCAAAGCCCTCCCGACACTGCTAATACCATATATAATACATTGCTTATCGCAGCAGCTGTTTCCACTTTCTTCATCATTCCAATTAATAAACCTAACGCCAGGAAAGGTAAAGATGCAATTAGAATCCATAAACCGCTCATAATCCATTCTAACGCAGTCAGTGACACACTGTTGATAACAGCCCCCGCAATAAATATAACTGTTACAGAAAGAACGTGAATAAAAGTCTGACCAATCATTTTAGCAGCAAAATATACATTATCTGAAAGCGGCGTAGTCCGGATAAATGTGGACCATCCTTGTGAACGCTCTTCAACTAAATGGATGCCAAGTGTCATGATAGATGACCCCATAACACTAAATACTGTCATAGACATTAAATAATGAGCGTTCCATGCCGCTTGGTCCGCAACATTTGTATTTACAACATTCGTAAAAATATAATAGAAAATAATAGGCATGAGAAGAGACCAAAAAAGGAAATATTTATTACGTAACACTTTTATAATTTCTGCTTTACATTGCATTTTTAACATCTGCATATTAAATAGCCTCCTTATTTCCACTAGTCAGCTGTTCAAATGCTTCTTCTAGTTTTCCACTTTCAATTCGAATATCATATGCTCCCAGTTTCTCTTGAAAAATTACTTCCAGTACTCTATCTGTATTGTTTGACTGGACATAGACACGATTATTTTCCCGGTGTACATTATCAATTTCACTGTGTAAATAAAGTACTTCAATTGAAATACCAGGATCAACACTGAACGATACAGATTGTTTTGAAATCTTGGACTTTATTTGTTCAGGTGTTCCATCAGCGACGATTTCACCATCTTTAAAAAGCAATATACGCTTTGCTTCATCATCAGCTTCCTGAAGATAATGTGTTGAAAATATAATTGTTTTCCCTTGATCAGCAAGTTCCCGAACTGTTTGCCAAAAGCGTTTTCTTGCTTGAGTATCCATTCCGACTGTAGGTTCATCAAAAATGATTAATTCCGGGTTCCCAGCTAATGCTAAGGCAAAACTCAACCTTCTTTTTTGTCCTCCTGATAATTTCTCTGCTCTTGTTTTTAAATCACTATCCGTTAAACTCGTTAAAGCGACAAGCTCATCTAAAGGCATCGGCTGTTTATAGTAACTTCTGATTAACTGTAAAATTTCCATCACATTTAATCCGGACATGACACTGACTTCTTGAAGCATAACGCCAATCTTGTCCCTAACCTTTTTACTAGCTGGAAGCTCATTAAATATTCTAAGTTCCCCGCCAGTAGGCTTTAAAAGATCTAAGATCATTGAAATAGTTGTCGTTTTCCCGGCTCCATTTGGTCCGAGAATCGCAACAATCTCTCCTTTTCCAATCGAGAATGAAACTTTATTTACCGCTGTTTTATCTTTAAACGACTTCGTCACATTATTTAGGTTTAGAACATCACTCATCTTAAAAACACCTCCGCACTTGATACTTTTATCTTATGCTTACTGGAGGATGGATTTTAGTAAGATTTGTCATGAAAGTAAGATGACAAATGTCATATTGTAATGTTAATTAAACGTTTGTTTAAATGAAAAACCTTAACTTACCATTAGTTTGAGGTACTTGTTTAAAGGAGAATCAACTTTATTCTGGAAAGTTCAATAAAGGGGAATTCTTTCTTTGGAGATATTTTTATGATTATTTAACAATCAGACTACTATGTATCAACATAAATAATGATTGGGAAAAAATATTTTTCCCAATCATTATTTATAAAGCTCTTTCACTATTTATTATCCACACACATCGTCCCTTAAACGACATCCATTCTTTCTACATTCCTTATTGCCCAAAAGGCAGATGATATTCCAAAAGCAGCCAATCCAAGCGGAATATAAATAATAGAAGCTGTTGAGAAATATCCTGGACTATGCTGACTAATTAATCCAACAATCAATAAAGAAGAAAGAATTGTTGCCGGAACCGATTGTTTACGCAGTCCGAAATACAAAGAAACGAGAGTCGTTCCTGCTGCAGCAATTGCGTAGGTCATCATACTTGCTACTTCTTTAAGTGCACTATTTAAATCAATGCTATGGGGAACAAAATTAAAAAATGAATTTATACTAATAAAAGCCGAAACTACGATTAAGTTAGAAATGAAAATAGTGATAAAAGTAATCCCGCTAACAAATAATAATTTGCTTGCAATAAGCTTTTTCCGGCTGACAGGATAGGTAAACATAATAGAAATAGTCTTTGTTTTATACTCTTCTATTACTAGTCTGGAAATAAGGACTGCTCCGAATACGATGAATGTCGCTCGTACTAAAGCTCCCAGTACAATAAAAACATCCGAATAGCTCGAAAATGGGAAATTCTCTTCAATTCTCCCTATAAACCCCATTGCGCATGAGAAAGCAGCCAGGAAAAGATTTGCAATGATCGCTCCCTTCACATACCATCCGAATTTTCCTTTCCTCATCTCTAATTTCATTAGCTTAAACATCTTTTCAACCTGCTTTCCCTTGTTGGATAAGATTAAGGAAGTATTCTTCAAGAGATGTATTATGCTTACTTATTGATTCAATTCCTACATTATTTTCAATAAGCTTCTTTGAAATAACAGTTTGCGAAACTTCAGATTCATAGATTCGTATAGTATCTTCAGCTATGACTTTAAAATTTGAAATATTTAATATATTTTCAAGAACAAAGCATGCTTTCTTGTGATCCTTTGATACGAGTTGAACATAATCGGTTTTCTGTTCTTTAATATAATTCATGGAAACTTCTTCGATTAATCTCCCGTTACTAATAACCCCAATTGTGTTAGCTATTTGTTCAATTTCACTTAATAAGTGGCTTGAAATAAGTAATGTAATTCCATACTCTTTACTCAGCATTTGAAAAAGATTCCGAATTTCCTTAATACCGACAGGATCAAGACCATTAACGGGCTCATCTAAAATTAATAACTCAGGTTTCGTAATAATTGCTCTCGCAATGCCAAGACGCTGCTTCATCCCAAGAGAAAAACTTTTTACCGGTTTTTCATTAATATTTTTCAAACCGACCATTTCCAAAGCTTCCCCGATTGAATTTTTGTTATAATAGCCCATATATTCACAATGAAGATCTAAATTTTCTTTTGCTGATAGTTTTTCATAGAAAACAGGATACTCAATCATGCTCCCAATCCTTCGAAAGACTTCATAAGATGTATTTGTTAATGGTTCATCAAAAAGTTCAATTTCTCCACTCGTCGGCTTTACTAAATTCATCAGCATTTTCATGACAGATGTTTTACCTGCACCATTCGGTCCTAAAAATCCGTAAATTTCACCTTTTTTCACATTCATATCAAAATCTGAAACAATTTCTTTTCCTTCATAAGCTTTCGTCAAGCGACTCGTTTTAATAATATATGACACTGTTAAAACCTCCTCCCTGATTCTCACAATATTTATTTTAATAATAAACTCTCTCTTTCTTATTTCATAACTCTTAAGAAATTCTTACATTTCTAATAAATCAGCTTCTTTAATTTTATTGTAAAAACTGTCTTCTCAAATGGTCTGCTTTTTAAAGTAATTTCTCCTCCAATTGCTTCCACAAGTCTCTTTGTAATAGTTAAACCGATCCCGCTTCCTTGGAACATTTTGTTCCGCGACTCTTCAAGTGTAAAAAGCCTTTCAAAAACCCGATCCTGATTTTGTTCTTCTATCCCTTTTCCTTTATCCCATACTTTAATAAAAATATCGTTGTTTACACATTCCAGACTGAGGCCTATCACCTTTCCATCCGCACCGTAATTCAGGGCATTTGACAACAAATTATGTAATATCCGATCTAAAGCTTCTTCATTTGCCAATACGTAGATTGGATTGTCAGGTATATTAATATCAGCTTCTATACCTTTTGCCTGTACACTATCGTAAAAGGCAAGGATTGTTTTCTTACATATTTCATTTAAGTGGATCTTAGTTAAAGGCACTTCCTTATCACCTGATTCCAGTTTGGCTAAATCAAAGAAGGTATTCATTTGTTTAATAATTTCAATTGTTTTTCTATGAATATTTGCTAAGAGCCTTTTACGCTCAAACCCATCCATAGCAGGATCATGTTCAATTGTTTCTATGTAACCTAATACAACTGTTAAAGGCGTTTTTAAGTCATGTGAAATATTTGCCAGCATCTTCTTTATAGAAATCTCTGTGCGCGCAAACTGAGCACCTAACTTCTGCTTATCATTCAGCACTTCATTTATTTCAGTTAATAATACTTGTAAAGCTTTATTATCGGTTACTAGTAGAAGCTTTTCATCAGAGTTCTCTTGATTCACACTATTCAGTTTCCTTGCTAGATAGATTAGCTCTCTATCTATCCCTCTTTTTACTTGAAACTGTATAACAATAATAATGAATAAAACGATAATTATTCCAAAAAGGATCCATATCATGCTAAAATTCTCCAAGACGATAGCCAATTCCCCAAAGTGTTTTAATATAATGAGGTGAGGATGGGTCATCTTCAATTTTCTCCCGAAGCCGTCTCATATGAACATTAATAATATTTTCATCCCCGTAATAATCTTCTTCCCATACTGAATGATAAATCTGCTCCTTCGTAAAAACTCGCTTAGGATTCATAAAAAAGAGCTTTAAAATTTTCCACTCTTTAAAAGTCAACTTAATCTCTTTCCCATTCTTCTCGGCTAGAAAATTATGAATATCAAGGGTAATTTCATGAACGATAATTTTGTCCGGCTTTTTTATCATCTCACTATTTGAATAATCTATTGCCCTTCTGATCGCAGCTCTTACCCTTGCAGCAAGCTCAATCATTGAAAAAGGCTTCGTAATATAATCATCAGCACCGAACCCCAATCCAAGAGCCTTTTCCACCTCTCCATCTTTAGCAGATAAAATGAGGACTGGTACTAAACTCTTCTCCCTGATTATTTTTAAAAAATCCATTCCATTTAATTTGGGCAGCATTAAATCTAATAAAATCAAATGAAAGGAACTCTGATGAAATTTATTTAAAGCTTCTTCTCCATCAAAAGCAGATATAACTTTGAAACCTTCTTTTGTTAAATAATTTCCGACCATTTCACTAATGGAACGATCATCTTCAATAAGAAGGATCGTTTTCTCCATGTCCATCATCCTTTCAATTATTACCTTTTAATCTATACTCTCATCTTACTATGAATAGAGATTATTTTTGCGAAATTAATTCCATAATAAACACCCGCATATGAGCATGCTTCTTCCATAATAGAATACAGCCGCTATGCGGGAAATTAATTAATCATTAAATTGTTCTCTTTTTAACCATCCGTATTTAACAGCTTTCTTGTACATTCCGCTCTTTCTTTTCACCTTTCCAGCCAGTCACTATTCCTATACTGCCTAATAAAATAACAGCACCAAAAATATATGGAATATCAATATTTATATCAAAGAAAATTCCGGCAACTGCAGGACCAATCATATTACCAATCGACATATAAGCATTATTCATTCCAGCTACAAAACCTTGCTCATCTCCAGCCATCTTTGATAATAATGTGTTGACAGCCGGTCGTACAAGAGCGGTCGCAATAAAAAATAGTACTGAAATAATAAGAATTGTCCAGAATCCCTTAACAAAAAGCAATAAAATCATTGATACAGCGGCAAGTAATAAGGACATATTCATCACATTTTTTTCGCCAAAGCGGGTTATTAACTTAGCAACTAATACTGCTTGAACGATAGTTGCTACTAATGCACCAACTGTAATAACAATGGAAATATCCTTCGGTGTAAAGCCAAATTTCACATCGACAAACAGTCCGAAAATAACCTCGTAATTTACTAAACCTAATGTTAAAACGAAAACAAGAACTAACAATATAAAATAGGGAGCTTTTATAGACTTAACAAGCTGTGTAAATATATTTTCCTGTTTTTTCTCTCCCACTCTCATCTTCAACCTATCTTCTTTAGCCAATGTTTCCTTTAAGAAGAGAAAGGTCGTCAAAGTTGCTAAACCAGCAATAATTGCTGAACAATAAAGAGGAACACGCAAACCAAAATCAGCCAGGAATCCGCCGGCACCCGGACCAATGACAAATCCGAGAGTCATTGCTGCTGAAAGCATGCCCATCCCTTTTCCTCGTTCATCTTCTGTTGTAATATCTGCTACATACGCCATCATTGGTGGAACTACAAATGCCGCTCCAATTCCACCGAGCAGCCTTGATATATACAGCATCCACATCTCAGTGCCAACAGCAAAAATAAGCTGGGAAATACTAAATATAAAAATACCTAGCAAAATAATAATTTTCCTCCCATGCCTATCTGCCATCTCACCAGCAACAGGAGAGAAAAGAAACTGTGTTAGAGCAAATGCCGCAACAAGATAGCCCATCTCCTGTCCGCCAACTCCAAACTCTAATAAAAACTTAGGTAAAATCGGGATAATCAATCCGATACCTACCATTGTAATAAACATATTCACCATTAAAATAGTTAGCAATAATTTTTTGCGTTTTACTTGTTCCATCAATATCACCGCTTTTTCAATTTTTACTATCAATTTATTTTCTTCTCTTTATTCTAAGCTCTAATATTTGCTTACTTATTAAGTAATTCTTACAAAAATCTTACGCCTATACATCTCAGAAATAATTTCCAATAAAAAAGAATCTGAAATAGCATTTTTTGCTTTCTCAGATTCTTTAAATAAACTTATTATATTTTAAATGTTTTAATAGATTCCTGGAGTTCTTCTGCCATTTTTGCTAGTAAATCAGATACAGAAGCAATCTCTTCCATAGAAGCATTTTGTTCTTCTGCTACTGCTGCAATATTCTGTGTGAAAAGAGCTGAATCTTCTGCGACTTTTGCTGTTTCATTTATTGTAGTCACCATCGATTCTGTTCCTTGTGACATATCATGTACAGCTGTTGAAACTTCTTCAATTTGCCCCGTTACTTTTTGAACAGCTTCAACAATCCCTTCGAATGAGTCCCCTGCATCATTTACTAATTGAATTCCTTCATCTACAGAAATTCTTCCTTCATTCATTGCTGTTACAGACTGGTTTATATTTTGTTGAATATCTTGAATAAGACTCCCTATCTGATTAGCTGCATCTCGCGACTGCTCTGCTAATTTACGGACTTCATCAGCTACAACAGCAAATCCCTTCCCATGTTCACCTGCTCTTGCTGCCTCAATCGCGGCATTTAATGCAAGTAAATTCGTTTGTTCAGCAACAGCTGTTATCATGGATACAATTTTGTCAATTTCCTTTGATTTATCACCTAATGTGTTCATCATATTCGCAGTTGAAGCCGTTTTATTCTGAATCATATTCATATGTGCAATTGTTTTTGTAATAACTTCATTTCCATTTTCGGCCATTTCTGAAGTTTGGTAAGATGTCTTACTTGCACATTCAGCATTTTTTACAATATAAGCAATATTACTCGAAATTGCTGAAACAACTTCATTTGCCTCAGCTGTCTTAGCTACTTGTGTATCTGCACCAGCTGCTATTTCTTGTATTGAATCAGCTACCTGCTCAACGGATTTACTTGTCTCTTCACTGCTCGCTGATAATTGCTCTGATGTCGCAGCTACTTGCATAGAAGTATTAGAAACCTGTTTAATCATTTCTCTTAAATTGTCGGTCATCTGATTAAAATATGCCGCCAATTCTCCGATCTCATCTCTATTGTTAATTCTTATTTTCTCCCCTCTCAAATCACCATCAGCTACTTTAGCAACTTCCCTTGTTACTAATTTAATCGGATTTGAAAGATGATTAGAAAATAAGAAAATAATAATGATTCCAACAGCTAAAGATATTCCTAAAACAATGAATAATACTGTTAATAAATGTACAGCTTTACTATTAAAATCCATCATATATGAACTAGACGCAATCACCCATCCCCAATGAGGATCCTGCTCTGTATAAGTAATCTTAGGTTCAATACGATCCGGATCTTTCGGAAGGGCAAAATCAAAATGAACAAAGCCCCCGCCACTTTTAGCAGTCTGTACAATTTCCCTCGTAGAGAAAGTACCATCAGGTGTCTGAGAATCATTTAAGTTCTCCCCTTCTCTGGCTGGATGAGCAATTGCCATTCCATCTTCATTCAGTACGAAGAAATATCCATATTCGCCCATATCAACCTTCGTATCTATAGATCTTTTTCCATCCTCTTGCAGTTTGCCTAATAATTTTTCTTTTACCTGTTCCTGAGCTTCCTCTAAAGAGAGATTTCCCTTCTCTACCTCTTTATTTAATAAATCAATCATTTGCGTTGCCATTATGACATTGTTTTTTAACCCTGTTGCTCCTAATTCGTCTAAACTGTTTTTCGCGGAATTATAACTGACCATTCCAATAATTAGAATTGGAAGCGCTAACAAAATTAAACATATAGTGATTAATTTCATTCTAATATTTAGTTTCATGACGAATCCCCCCTTTGTTTATATATCGGAGAAATTAACATTTCTTTTATAAAAAAGGAGTTTATTTCAATATATTGTTTCAATGTAACATTTATATAGGTCTATATAAATTTAGCTAGACGACATTAAAGAAAGCACTTAATCTGTAATTCACTCCATTAAAAAGACTGTTTCATCAGTTTATTTCTCTACCAATAAGAACAGCCTTTTTAATGTAACACAAATTATTTTATCTTTTTAAACAGGAAATCATCTACACAATAACTACATTAAAATAAATTTTAAAATTAATTTGGCAGAAATCTGTCATCATACCATTTCGATACATCCGATGGATCAAATTCTCTATCTATTTCTTCTAAATCTTTAAGTATATTAAAAGCATTTTTAGCTGCTTCAGTATCAATAGACAAATCTGTACTCCATCCCGGTATTGATTTATCATAAAAATTTCTAACAAGACTCTCGTCCAATTCAAGATGTTTCACAGCATATTTAATTAATTCTTCCTTATTATCCTGAGCATACTTGATTGCTTCTTGTTGCGCCTTCAATACTGACCGAACAGCTTCCGGTTTATTTTTTATAAAATCATTTGTTGCAAAAACATAGCGATGCTGATATTTTCCATATACATCCGCGGCTTTTACAAGTTCATGTGCAACTCCCTCAAGCTCCAGTTTTGTAACAAGCGGCTCCGATGTTATAACTGCATCAGCCTGTCCCGCTTTTAAAATAGCTTCCTCATTCACATCCCCAGCAGCCTGTATAATCACTTCATCTTTCTTAATATTATTAGCCTCTAAAATTTTGAGAAGTGCCTGATGGGGTCCACTTCCAACACCTCCCGTTGCTATAACTTTTCCTTTTAAATCCTTTACATCTTTAATATCTTTTGTTGCAACTAATACAAATGTAATTTCTCTGTCTAAGGGAGATGCTACAAGTTTATATGGTATTTGCTTAGAAATACCTGTTAAAGTCGGAGTCCCAAAACTCCCCATATCAGCTTGTCCACTTGCAACAGCGGCAAGTGCTTCAGGTCCGCCATTATCAAAGTTAATTGCCTCTAAATCAATTCCATGTTTTTCAAAAACCCCATTCTCAGCAGCAAACGGAATATAGATATTAAGAACAGCTTTAGATAACTGAGCATACCTTACTTTAACTAATTCCTTTGATTTCACCTCTGTATTCCCCACAGAAGCCTGCTCTTTTTGACTTACATTCTCCTTGCCGCAACCTGCTATTAAGAAGATAAATAAAAGAACTAGTGGAAAGATAATTTTCTTTGTCATTTTGTTGGCCCCCATAAAATCATGTAGTATCTCAATCTAAACCTCTCCATGAATCAAACTTTCTATTTAGGACATTTAGAGAGCGATCTAATATTATTGCTAATAAAGTAATAATAATGACGTATACAAAAACTTTATCCATTTGAAAATTCATACCGGCATACCTTATCATATAACCAATTCCTTCCTGTGCTCCAAATACTTCAGCGCCTACAACTCCTATTAATGCTCTGCTCGATGCAATTTGCAGGCCTGTCATAATAAAGGGAATGGACACAGGAAGAGCAATCGTTCTAAATATTTGATTTTGACTTGCCCCATATGATTTAGCGACTTTTACTAAATCATTATCTATGCTCCGCATTGCCATTTGAATATTTAAAATAATTGGGAACACTGCTCCAAGAAATATAAGAAATACTTTCGAGCCCATTCCCATTCCCAACCAAACAATAAATAATGGCATTAACGCTAAATCAGGTGTTGCATATACAGCAGCGACAAGCGGTCCAAATGCTTGATTAGCTTTTTTAAACCAGCCCATTATTAGACCAACAGGTATTCCTACAACAATCGCTAAGAAAAAACCTACAAGGAAAATTTTACTGCTCGCGATAATATGCTGCCATATACTCCCGTCTTGTATAATAACTATACTTTCCTTCAAAATCAGACTCGGAGAACTAGAAAAAATCGGATTTATAAGTTCTAGGCTGGAGGCAAGCTCCCATACAACTAATAATAGAAAAATGACACCTACGCCGAGAAAAGAACCTTCTCTCACCTTAAATATTTTTTTAAAAGATGGAATCTTTACCTTAGCCGGCTTTAACTTTATCGCGACAGCCTCTTTATATTTCATACTCCACATCCCCTTTCTTTTGGGAGGAATTATGAATATAGTTCCAAATTTTTTGAGCTAAAGCATCAAATAATGGATTATTTTTAACATCTAATGTTCTCGGCCTTTCCAGATTTATTCGAATATCAGCTACTATGTTCGCAGGTCGTGCCGACAATACAATTACCCGGTCAGATAATAATATCGCCTCATCAATTTGATGGGTTACCATCAATACAGTTTTTTTTGTTTTTTCCCATAATACAAGCAGTTCATTTTGCATTTCTTCTCTTGTAATAGCATCCAGAGCTGCAAATGGCTCATCAAGTAAAAGTATTTCCGGTTCCACTACTAAAGCTCTCGCTAGGTTAACTCTTTGCTGCATTCCCCCTGATAGAGTAGAAGGATAATATTTTTCAAAACCTTTTAGTTTTGTCATCTCTACATATTTTTCCGCCCGTTTTAATGCTTCTTTTTTCGGTACGCCATTCAATTCGAGTCCATAAATAATATTATTTATCGTTGTTTTCCATGGCAGTAATGAGGACTTTTGAAAAACTACCGCTCTATCTTGTCCAGGGCCTTTAACTTTCCGATTATTTATCTTAATCGCTCCGGATGTAATTTCCACTAATCCTGCAACCGCATTTAAAAATGACGACTTCCCGCACCCGCTTAACCCTACAATAGTTACAAATTCTCCACGGTTAATATGAAGGGATACATCCTTTACCGCCTCTGTATAGTTTCCGGTTTTATTATTCTTATAAGAGATTATGAGATTTTCGACCATTAATAATTTTTCTGCTGTTGAATCATCCTTTTCCAGCACGATTTCCTGATAACTCATTTCTCGTTCCTCCTTATAATGTAAAAAGCCTGAATATTCCTTTACTTCTCAAAAGGAACACTCA
Organism: Metabacillus fastidiosus NBRC 101226; assembly: GCF_001591625.1. Taxonomy (GTDB): domain Bacteria; phylum Bacillota; class Bacilli; order Bacillales; family Bacillaceae; genus Metabacillus; species Metabacillus fastidiosus. The sequence continues at coordinate 9,696 of NZ_BCVG01000032.1, read as the reverse complement.
GGCTTCTAGTTAACTAGTCAGTCAAAGTTTAATTTTTACTTAATATTATACTTTCTTAACCTCTAAGAGCTTTTAACATAAAATAAGTCGTATCCGTTACAGCTGCGGGTTTTCTGCCCTTTCCCCACCCCACGGCCTTTCTGTAGTTCCCGAGTAAACCAGCTTCTTCTACTTCTTTTTCAACAATGAATACACTCTCTTCTGCCTCAGGGGCTACATAAAGAGCATCTGCCGGACAATAAACCTCACACATAAAACAAGTCTGACAATCTTGCTGTCTTGCAATTACAGGTATTCCTCCATCTGCTTTATCAAATACATTTGTAGGACAAACTTTCACACACAAATTACAATTAACACATTTCGTAGTGCTAATTAGTTCTATCATAATATCTAACACTCCCCTCCATTTTAGTGACCTCAACAGTCTCCATACGAATGGTGGACGAGTGAACGCATATAATCCACATCAAATTAATTGGTTTTAAATTTACCAAAATATTTTTGAAATGTCAAATCATTCTAAAAAATTTCTATTTATAGTTATAATTGACAAAGCTAATTTAATATTAAATAATATATTACAAATAAGTTTACTTGGTTTTAATGTAGTTATAGATGCAAATCTACTAGACAACTAGAGGTTTCCAAAAGCTCCTATTACAGGACGACTTGGAAACCTCTTTTTAATTTATATTGAAGGAGAGGAATAAAAAATGAGTTATACAATAAAAAAACTGCTGGATCATCGCTCAATTAGAAAGTTTAAATCAGATCCTGTCAGCGAGGAGCAATTAAGAGAAATTTTAAATGCAGCACAAGCAGCATCTACATCAAATAACATGCAGGCATACAGCATTATAACTGTTCGTGACTATAAATTAAAAGAGCAGCTAGCCGAGTTATCTGGAAACCAGCAGTCAATTAAAAATTGCCCTTTATTTCTTGTATGGTGCGCGGATTTGTACAGAACCAATGTTGCTTTAAGCGAGAAATATCCTCATATTCAAGCAGCTGGTTCAGTCGAACATTTAATTTCATCAACTGTTGATACTTCATTAGCAGCACAAAATGCTGTAATTGCAGCAGAGTCACTTGGTCTTGGTATTGTCTATATTGGCGGAATACGCAATGATATTGATCAAGTAGCCAAATTACTTAATCTCCCCAAGCTCGTATATCCAGTATTCGGATTATGTATAGGTGTTCCAAATGAAGAACCGGTCCTAAGACCAAGACTTTCGCACCAAATAGTTGTCCATGAAAACTATTATAATTCTCATAATTATAAAGAATTTATTCAAAAATATGATTCTGTAAATAAAGAATACACAAAGAGAAGATCAAACGGAAAAGAAAGTGGAAGCTGGACTAGCAAGTTAGCAGAAAAATTAAGCCGACCTCGACGTGAAAATCTTAAAGACGGTCTAGCTAATCGAGGATTCTATTTATAACTAAATTATTAAAAAGAAAAGAGGGATTTAATGAGTCTTTTATATGAAGAGATGAACAATTTAGAAACAGATGTCCTCATTTTAGGAGGGGGTCCTGCTGGCACATGGGCTGCCATTACGGCAGCTGCTCTGGGAGTGAAAGTTATTTTAGCGGATAAAGGGTATTGTGGAACAAGCGGTGCGACAGCCGCCGCAGGCACCAATGTTTGGTATGTTGAACCTGATCCGGACAAGAGAGAAGCCGCAATAGAAAAACGTGAGAAGTTGGGTGGATTCCTGACAGAACGTTTTTGGATGAATAAAGCATTAGATCAAACATATATAAATATGCATAATCTAGCAGCTTGGGGGTATCCCTTCACGACTGACCATGAAGGTAAGCCATACAGGGGTGGACTCCAAGGACCAGATTATATGAAATTAATGAGGAAGCTAGTTCACAAAGCTGGAGTAAAGATTCTAGATCACTCCCCTGCTCTTGAATTATTATCTGATTCAGAAGGCGTTTGCGGAGCAATCGGAATAAATAAGAAGACTGAACTTCCATGGAGAATAAAAGCAAAAGCTATTATTATAGCTACCGGTGGTTGTGCATTTCTTAGCAAAACACTAGGTTGTAACGTTCTTACAGGAGATGGCTATTTAATGGCTGCTGAAGCCGGTGCTGAGTTATCCGGAATGGAATTCTCAAATGCCTATGCCTTTTCTCCCATATTCTCTTCTATGACAAAAACGGCATTTTATGCTTGGGCTTCCTTTTATCGGGCAGACGGAACACGTATTGAGGATTTCGGTGGACAAACCGATCGCTCCATTGTAGCAAAAACTTTAATGAACGAACGTGTCTATGCCCGTATCGATCAAGTAACAGAAGAAATGAAACAGTGGATGTATAAAGCCCAACCAAACTTTTTTACACCGTTTATAAGAAAAGGGATCGATCCATTTACACAGAAATTTGAAATAACACTCCGTTATGAAGGTACAGTTCGGGGAACCGGAGGAATTAGAATAGTGGACGAAACTTGCGCAACTTCTGTTCCCGGTTTATACGTAGCCGGTGATGCAGCAACACGTGAATTAATATGCGGTAGCTTTACAGGTGGAGGCAGTCACAATGCGACATGGGCAATGTCTTCAGGTACATGGGCAGGAGAAGCAGCCGCAAAATTTTCTCAACATTCTAAACTTCATAAAGAAACTGAAGTCAATAGACTTGCATCTACCCCTATTTCTCTAAATTTCGCAAAGAAAGAAAATACATCAATAGGTGAACTAATCACAGCTATCCAAAAAGAAGTTCTGCCATTAAACTTAAACTGGTTTCGAAGAGAGGATAAGCTAAAAAAGTCATTAACCAATCTCGGAAAAATTTGGTCAGAGATTAAAAATAAAGATGATTATCCATTGTCACAAATAGTCCGTGCCCGAGAGATCGCTGCTATGACTGCTACTGCACGATGGATGTACCATTCGGCATTAGAACGAAAAGAAACAAGAGGGATGCATCGGAGAGAAGATGCTCCATATACAAATCCAGATCAACAATATAGAATATTATCAGGCGGGCTTGACAACATTTGGGTAAAGCCGGATTTCACCCCCTTCCCGCTTTCACTTTAAACAAAAGAAAAGAGGTAACATTTTGCAGACCGCAACGAATAATTCGCCGAAACCGTTGAAGGCATCGCTTGAAACTGGAGGTCAGGCAACACAATATAAAATTCTTTTTTTAATTAGTTTAGTACACTTATTTAATGATACGATCCAGGCAATCGTACCTGCTATTTTACCAATATTAAAAAGTAAGATGACTTTATCTTATTTGCAGGCTGGGGCTATATTTTTCACTTTAAATATGACTTCTTCTCTTCTCCAGCCTGTTATTGGCTTTTATTCGGATCGTCGCCCTGTTCCATATATGCTGCCTGTTAGTATGATTTGCACTTTTATTGGAATACTTGGACTCGCATTATCACCGAATTTCTATTTCACTTTACTTTCTGTTCTATTCATGGGCTTAGGCTCGGCTATTTTCCATCCTGAATCCTCACGAGTAGCGTTTTTGGCTGCTGGAAAACGAAGAGGATTCGCCCAGTCATTATTCCAGGTCGGTGGTAATCTTGGTCAATCTTTTGCGACCATTATGACAATACTAATCTTCGTTCCACTTGGTCAAATAGGTGCTTTATGGTTTACGATTATTATAGGGATTGCTATTTTCATACAGTTTCATATTGCAGGCTGGTATAAAGATTATTTATCACAACGCAGCAAGATGATTAAAAAATCGATTTCGCAACAAATCAATCCTAAAAAGCAAAAGGTAATTCGATGTGCTTTAATACTTATTGTCTTTTTACTATTCGTCCGCACGTGGTATCATTCAGCAATATCTATCTACTATCCTTTTGAGTTAATGGATAAATTCGGATTAAGTCTTAATCAAGTACAAATGTATATTTTTACTTTTGCTGTATCTGGTGCAATAGGAACATTTTTTGGCGGACCGCTTTCAGATAAATACGGTAGGAAAACAATTCTTTTTCTATCAATGGCAGGGTCCATTCCCTTTTCTTTAGTTCTTCCGTTTTCTGATCCTTTTTGGGCATATATTATCCTTTTATTTAATGGATTTATTTTAATGTCCGGATGGTCAGTTACTGTCGTGTATGCCCAAGAACTAGTGCCGGGAAAAATCGGTACTGTAGCCGGCCTTACAACAGGTTTATCTTTTGGCTTAGGGGCAGTAGGAGCAGTTGCTTTAGGCGGGTTAATTGACCTATACTCTCTTTCTGCCATATTAAAAATAGTAAGCTTTTTGCCTTTTATCGGTTTAGTGACATTTTTCTTACCTTCAGATCGAAAAGTAAAAGAATGGTATAGCTAATCTTTAAAAGAAGCATGAGTGAGCTTTCTCTCATTCATGCTTCCTTTATGAACAAATATATTCAAGAACCTATTTCACATTGAAAATAAAGATAATAATGTTTACTGCATCCTTCATTAAACTGAGAACCGCAGTGTATACAGTTATTTATATGAAAATATTCACTAATCTTATATTCTTTTTTACAAACACCACATATAATTGCAAATTCATCAAACTCTTCTTTCCCCCAGACAGAGATAAGATGATCTTCACACTCTTCATGACATTTATAACAAGGATAGTATTTTTGACAGCATTTAAATTTTATTGCAATTATATCTTTTTCCGAATGATAATGCTTGCAGCGGGTTTCATTATCTACTAAACTTCCATATATTTTTTTCATACTAAACTCCTTTTCAATAGCAAACGGACAAGCCTCTCTCTGAAAGCACTTGCCCGTTCTTTTCTTAATAGTTATGCTGCTACATCTCTTTTATTAAATAGCCAAAATGCAAGAAAATGAAAAACAGCCAAATAAATTATAAGTACTGTAATGGAAAATTCAAGGGTCATTCCTTCGACAGGTGGAACACCATCGAAGTATACATTGAGATTAGTATTAGCAAATAAGAAATACTTTATCCAGGCAAATTTCCCTGCTAATAACATCGTCACTGCTCCCCCTGTAAACAATAGAAATAATGATAAACCGATAGCAAGTGAACCATTTCTAAATACAGCTGAAATCATAAAAGCCATCGTTGCAACTAACAATATATCGATGGAGCTTAATAAATATTGACCAATCAAATGAAAAACAATATTCCTTTCCACCACTTCCCCATTTACATAAGCCAGATGGAAAATATGTTCGGCAGGAGTTCCGAAAAAGAAGAATCCCATAATTGCTGACAGCACAAAAATAATAGAGAGAAAGAATATTCCGTATAAAAGGATCGTTATATATTTAGATAATAATATTTTTGAACGGCTGATTGGTCTAATAAGCAGAAGTTTAATCGTCCCCCATGAAAATTCAGAAGCAACCGTTCCTGCTGCAATAATAATGACAAATAGGCCTGCAAATGAAATAATCATTTGTGCTTTATCTACAAATGACCACATATTCATTTCTGTTGACGGAGGAAGATCATGTTCGAGACGATATTCTTTAATAGCGATCTCCCTTTCATAGGCTGTTCTTAAATTTGAATTTACTTCTCCGAATTTCTCTAAATCAGAGCGAGTAATTGCCAATTCCATTTCCATCTCTTGTTTCCACTCTGTATTTGATTTTTCCGTGCTTACACTTACTAAATATTTTTCCAATCCGGCAAATCCCATTACAAATAAAATAATTAAGCTGATCATAACAAGAGTCCCAATCCTGCTGAATACTTTTACCCACTCATTAATAATTAAGCCACCCAATATTTTCCCCTCCTCACCCTGCTGTAATTTCCAAGAAACGGTCTTCCAGTGTTTTAGATATCGGTTTAATACTGTAGACGGCTACATTACATTCAATTAACCTCTTCACGAGTTCTGGAATATGATCCCTCTGACATTGAATTGTAAAACCGGTATCTGTTATATGTGCTTTGTACTCTTCTTGAAGCCATAGTAATGCAGCATCAATTTCTCCAGTTTCAAAAACGTATGTAAGTCGTTCACCTTTTTCTACAAAGGCATTCACTTCTTGAACATCAATAAGCTCACCTTTTTGGATAATTCCAATCCGGTCACACATCATTTCCATTTCTGATAGCAAATGGCTTGAAACGATGACACTCATTCCTTTTTCTCTCGTAAGCATTCTTAAATGATCTCTTATTTCTCTAATTCCTGCTGGGTCTAATCCGTTTGTTGGTTCATCTAAAATTAATAATTTAGGATCATGCAGCAAACATTGTGTCAGTCCCAGCCTTTGTCTCATCCCTAAGGAATATGTACTCACTTTATCATGAATCCGATCTGTTAACCCGACAAGGTCAATAATCTCCTCTATTTTTTCTCTTGTTATCCCTTTATGCATGCGTGCATACTGAAGCAGATTTTGATATCCTGAGAGAAACTTATACATTTCTGGATTCTCAACAATTGCACCAACATGCTGAATTGCCTCACTGAATTCTTTGTTCACACTTTTTCCGCAGATGATAACATCTCCATCAGTAATACTCATTAACCCGACAATCATACGAATTGTCGTCGTCTTCCCTGCCCCATTTGGTCCTAAAAATCCGAAGATCTCTCCTTCCTGAACAGAAAAACTAATCCCTTTAATGATCTCTTTTCCATTTATTGTTTTCTTTACATTTTCTAATGTAAGTAGAGAGTTCATTTTTTAACCTCCGTCATAATGACATATAATAGCAATGGACAATAAGCTGTCTATGCAGTAAATATCTGTATAAATACAACGATTGAGTTCCAAACCGCGTGCAGAATAATCGGTGGAAGAAGAGAACCAGTTCTTTTATAAAGTAATGCAAAATTAAGTCCCATTAAAGAAGCTGTTACTGGAAAACCAGTGTGCAGCACCCCGAAAGTAACAGAGGAAACAATTAATCCAATCCAAAAATGATATCTGTTTGCTAAGAAACCATATAAAATTCCGCGATAAAGAAATTCCTCTTTAATAGGTGTCACAATTCCGACTGCTAATACAAATAAAGCCTGCTTTAATAAGCTCTCATTTACCGAAGCAAAGCCCAAATCCTCCTGCTGTTGAATATTGTTTTCAAAGCTTAATATATCAATTAATACATATTGAATGATCCACGTTAGCAAAAGCCCGGCTAAAATGTACAAATAAGTTCTTCCTGATTTTAAAACAGATAGATCACAAGATTTTCTAATAAATATACGCAGCGGCTTATAAATGAGAAGAGCGATGAGAACTGTTAATCCGTCTATTAAAAGCAGTATACTCCCATCCGTCAGTATCTTATCTACTAAATCCCCGCCTTCTCCTACTTGGAGAATAATTAACGGAACAGCCACTGTAATTCCCAGTACAATACTAATGGCCAAATAAATTAAAACAGATAAAATTAAATGTTTCCAATTAAACTGTTCTTTTGCCTTCAGCTGTTCTGCAGGTTCTACTAATATATTATTATCCACTTCATACACCTCTCTTTTTTAACATAATAAAAGTTTATTAATATCCTTTCTCTTTCTCATTTAATATATAGTCAATACACCATTCTGGATGTTCAATAAAAATTTGATGTGTTCCAGCATCTATAGTGTGGAGTTTCCAATTTTCATATTTCTCTGCTATTTGCTTTATATGTGAAAAGGGAGCTGAGTAATCTTTTTTACCATGTAAACAGATGATAGGAATATCCTTGGAGACTGTGCTTGCAACTTTAACTATATTTGACCGGTACACAACTTCCCATAAGCTCGAGGTAAATGACTTCGATGTATGCATTAACATATCATCAACCATAGCAGGGCTCCATAAATGGGAAATTCGTTCTCTGTTCTGAAGAAATGGAGATAGATTTTTCACTATTATTCTAGAAAATATACAAGTTGCTGCCGCAAAGGGCCGAAAAGTTAATATTATTTGTAGTCGCTTCAAAAAATAATTTAAAGCTGCTTTCTCAGACTTAAACACCGGCATGCCTATTAAAACTACTTTTTTCACAAGATGAGGGTAATTATTTGCAAAATTTAACGCAAGTAAACTTCCCATAGAATGGCCTACAATGGTAAAAGGACCTTCCGACATTACAGTATGATGTAATGAACGTATATGGTTATCGATTGTATACTTAATATTTGGTTTAGGGGATCTTCCAAAACCTAAAGGATCAACTAGAATAAACTTTCCTTTTGTTGTATATGGCTGTAAATACGGCTTCCAATAGTTGACGGTTCCTGTAATTCCAGGGATAAATAAATACTTATCGCCAATTCCATATTTTTCAGTATATAGTTCCAATTCCAGACTCCCTTTCTGACAAGCACCCTACTATAATCACACTACTTATCATTATAAGAGCAATAATGGAAATATGGAAATTTGTTATTTATTCACAACTAAATGTGCAAAATGAAAATGATCAAAAGCATGCAGTTCATCTTCCTGACCATTAAAGTATTGATCTTCAATATTTTCGGGAGAAAGGTTTTCATATAGTAGCATTTGCTGATGCTGTACTTCAATATCCAGATAAAGCGGATCAAAACCAGTAATCATTGGTTCACCGGTTTTTGCAGTAATCTGTCTCATTTGTGTAAGCTTCTTTGCTGCTAATAGAGGATGGAATGCCAGTTCATCAAGATAATCAAATACGAAGGAACTGCCAGCTGGAGCTATATTTGAAATAAAAGAGAGGATTTTTAAAAAATCAGCTTTACTCAAGTACATGGAAACACCTAATAAACTAAAAAAACTTAACTTTTGTTCATCAAATCCTTGTTCCTTTAATTTAACCTGCAAAGATTCTTTCATGAAATCAGCTGGAACAAATCTTAAATTATCAGGCTTTTCTATATGCATCTCTTTCATACGTTGAATTTTAAACTTTTGTGTTTCAGGATGATCTACCTCATATATGACAAAATCTTCAGGTAAATCCTCTTGTCTTAAAGCAAAAGTATCGAAACCAGCACCTAAAATGACATATTGCTTCACTCCTCGTTCAATCGCTGACAACAGATGATCTTCTGCATAACGTGATCTGCTTACAAGCTGTGGAACACATTGCGTGTTCATAACCCAATTCAGCTTTTCATCATCATTAAAAGCTTCACCCTTCTCTTGATCAAAAAATAAAGCAGCATTGCTCCAATTACTTGCAATCATTTTCTTCTCTTCTTCTTTTAATAATCGATTAGCAACATAGTCATTGAAAATCGGTTTTGCGCTATGTACCGTATGATAGCCTCGAGCAAAGCAACTGACTAAAGCTGTTAAACTGACCTTATTATTTTCCATTTATCTCCCACCTTAATATATAATAAAAAAAACTCTCTAGCCGAGTATGCTAGAAAGTTTATATTAAGGCACAAACATTAACATGTCAATAAAAATATAATTATAACACAAATAAAAAATAAAGTCAATGATTTTTTTATTTAAACCTACTAATTTCATATATTTTTATTAAACAAACGTTTATTTTACCTTTTTATAGTTAACTTTATCGTAATAAATAATTAATATTTATCGCAAAGTTTTTCATACTCATACTCTAACTCACTTAACGTCAACTCATATAGCTGGCGATTATCTGACGATTTATAAGATTTCAATTCCAACAACTGTTCAATAATCAATTCCTTTCGACTCAGGATATTGTTTTTAAAAACCTTTCTCATTTATATCTCCCTCTTTTTAATTAATAA